>JAQSXM010000047.1 GCA_029256645.1 Sporomusa sp.
TCCCCGACCGCTCGACCTGCTTTGCCTCTATGGGCAATTACATTTTTTCCACAAAAAAGCTTATTGAAATACTGAAAGAGGGGCGGAAACACCACGCCGATCTTGACTTTGGCAAACATGTTATCCCGATGATGATCAAAAAGGGTAACCGCATCTTTGCCTATAACTTTATTGATAACCTGCTGCCCCAAATGGGTCCGGGGGAAAAAGGCTACTGGAAGGATGTCGGGACCATTGACTCCTACTATGAGGCCAATATGGATCTGATCAACGTAGTGCCACAGCTCAATCTCTACAACTACCGGTGGCCGATCATCACCAATCAGGGCAATTACCCGCCTGCCAAAACGGTGTTTGATGAGGAAGGCCGCCGCGGCCAGAACCTCAATTCCTACATCTGCGGCGGCTGCATCATCAGTGGGGCCACCGTTCGCCGGTCGATCCTGGGACCGTGCTGCAAGATTAACAGCTACAGCCTTATTGAAGACTCGATCCTGTTCGAAAACGTTGAGATTGGCAGACATGTCAGGATCAAAAGAGCAATCATCGATGAACGCGTAAAAATCCCCGACGGAAGCGAAATCGGCTTTAACCATGAAGAAGACCGCCAAAAAGGCTATGTGGTCACAGACTCAGGCATAGTTGTGGTAACCTAGTGTATTGCACCACAATCACTGGCATCAGTCACTATTTCAATTTAGCATTGACAGCAGGGACACTTCCTGTATATACTGTACATAGATTTACAACATATTAACGTTTAGCGTGAAAAAAACTTCATAATGTTAACTAAAAGTGATGAAGGAACTAATTGTGTGTAGTATGTTTCAGAGAGCCGGTGGTTGGTGCGAACCGGTAACAGAACGATGCAATCGTCATTCCTGAACTGCAACGCTGAAATTCGAGTAGGCGGCGCCGGTATCAGCTCCTTGTGAGTGCAACCGTTATATTGCTAGGGTTGTTAGACCTGATGAGATGTATCTATAATTTATTATAGGTATAACAAGGGTGGTATCGCGAGAGTTTAACCTCTTGCCCCTTACTGGGGGCAAGGGGTTTTTTATTTTCCGCGTAAGCAAACGCTGCTGCACACCATTCATCAGGCCCCAAATTGCAGTAGCGTCTAAATAACATTACGGGGGTATTTATTATGAATCCAAAGTCTTCACAATTCCGCTGGGTGTTAGCGGCTCTGATGTTTCTGATCAGCTTCATATCCTACATGGACCGTGTAAATCTTTCTGTTGCCACACCGGCCATCATGCATGAATTCGGGTTTACGAAGATTGATATGGGCTTACTGCAAACCGCTTTTTTTCTTGGTTATGCCCTGATGCAAATACCTGGCGGCATTATGGCCGAGATGTTCGGTTATCGTAAAATGATTACCGTGGCCGCCTCATTCTGGTCGGTCTTCACCGCCTTAACAGCAATGTGCAGCAGCTTCACCATGTTTGCCGCCATGCGGGCTTTGTTTGGCATCGGTGAGGGTCCGCTGGCCCCCTCCTTCGGACGCTTCATTTACCGCTGGTTTAATCCCAGCGAACGCGGCCGGGGATCGGCCCTGTTTCTCGGGGGTATGTTTATTGGCCCGGTTTTCGGTCCGGCTGTAACCGTAACCTTGATGCTGGCCTTTGGCTGGCGCTCGGTCTTCATCATTTTTGGGGCAGTCGGCATTGTGCTGGCCATCGCCTGGTATTATTTCGCCACAGAATCGCCCCGCGACAACAAATATGTATCCACTGCGGAAGCCAACTATATCGAAGCCGGCATGCAGCTTAGCACAGCCAAAGAGATTGCCCCCTGGCGTGATTTTATGACATCCTCACAATTCTGGGCCATCGGGATTCAATTCTTTATCACCGACTATATCATGTATGTTTTCCTGGCCTGGCTGCCAATGTACCTCATGGAAGCCCGCAATTTTACCCTGACCAGTATGGGCATTGCCGCCTCCTTCCCCTGGGCAGCCCTGTGTGTGGTGACACTGGCTACCGGTTTTATCAGTGATAAGCTGATCAGTTCAGGGGTGTCAAACCATAAAGTCCGTACCCTGTTCGGCACGACCGGCCTGGCTATTTGCTGTATTACCCTCTATCTCGGTGCCGTGACCACCGATCCCTGGTGGAATGTGTTTTGGCTGACACTCTCCCTGGGTTCACTTGGCTTTACCTTCAACGCCGGCTGGGCCGCCTGCATCGACATCGGCGGCAAGTTCTCCGGCTCCGTCACCGGCTGGATGAATTTCTGGGGTAATATTGGCGGAGTCACCGCCCCCACCCTGACCGCCTGGCTGGCTACCACCTATGGCTGGCAGGCGGCCATCACCTTCACCGCCGCCCTGGCCGTGATCGGCATTGGCGCCTGGCTGGCCGTCAAACCAAATATACCGCTCGTCCGCGTCAGCCCGGTTACACCGGCCGGACCGGTGTTGCCTGGCGAAGAGACTTGTTAATGCGTAAATAACTGCCGGCACAGCGGTAAAAAGGCTTGTTAAACCGATAATAAAACGGGTATAATAGACATAGGATATAAGAACGCCCCTGCTGGTAACAGGGACGTTCGGTGGATACCGGAGGCTAACGGAAGAAGCTAGCAATGAACTTAATCATTGACAGCAAATCCGCTATTGAGACTTGGAGCCTGAACTTTTTGGTCTCAAGGCCTTTTCCATTATACAGGAAAAATGTGGTTATTAGGTACTAGAAATACAAAAAGCGCCCATCAAGGACGCGGTTTTCCTATAATAAAAAAGGACGGGATTACGGCCTGTCCTAAACTGAATAAGTGTAAATCATCGGTAATTAGATCGGGTGATTGGCCCGTGTCTCAAACTCGCAATTCAAGACGACAAGGAAGCAACCTGCTCCTGCAGAGGAGGGTTGCTTCCTTGTTTTGCTGCCTACAGGCTTGCGATTAATGGCTATCGTCACACTGTTATACCAGTTCTTTATGATATGTTTCTTCGGCCAAAAATACTAAAACCACCAAGGTTACCATCGCTCCTGCGATTAAATAGTAGGTCGGAGCCAGATTACTGCCGGTAACCGAGATCAGCCAGGTCGAAACAAACGGCGCTGTCCCGCCAAAACAGGCAACCGCAATATTATACCCAATGGCAATTGCACTGCAGCGGATGTTGGTGGGGAATATCTCCGTCATATAAACGGTAGCTCCGCCGCAAATCATGGCTTCTAACACGGCTAATACAACTAACCCCACCAGAAACATAACCGAGCTTTCCGTAGTGCTTAACAAATAAAACACCGGGTAGCCCAAAACAATTAAGCCTAAGGCTGCGCCCACCATGACCGGCTTTCGCCCCACCCGATCCACAAGCATACCGGTAAACGGAATAGCAATCATAAAAATAACAATTAAAAACGTATTAAAAGAGAGCCCGACAGACAACGGAAACTTTAAGACCTTTGAAATATAGGTTGGCATATAGGCCATGATAATCCAGTATGAAATCGTCCAGCCAATAACAATGCCGAAGCTCAGTATCGTTTCCCGTTTATAGTGCTTTAACACAGTCTTAAGCGGGGTCTGCACCAATGCCTGTGCATCTTCACAGCCTTTAAACACCGGCGTTTCATCAATTTTACGCCGTATATACAAACCGTAAGCGGCAATTAAGATTCCACTTAGAAACGGGAGGCGCCAGCCCCAGGCATTCATGTCCTCAGGCGAAAGCAGTGAACTGAGAATAGCGCCTGAGCCTGAGCCAAGCAGCAAGCCCACGGCAATACTAAACTGCGACCAGCTTACAATAAATCCCCGGTTGTGCGGGGTAGCATATTCCGCCAGAAATGACATGCAACTCCCCCATTCACCGCCGGTGGATATTCCCTGCAACAACCGGCAAACAGCAAGTAAAATTGGCGCTAAAACCCCTACCTGAGCATATGTTGGCAGAATTCCCACAATGAACGTACTAATACCCATTAGCATAACCGTCCAGGTCAGCACATTACGCCGCCCCACCCGGTCAGCATAATGGCCGAAGATAAGCCCGCCTACAGGCCGCATAACAAAACCAACCCCAAATACAATGAATGCCAGCATCAGCGCAGTCACAGGATCTTTGGAAGAAAAAAACTGGGAAGAAATAATGGAAGCAAAATAACCATACAGACCATAATCAAACCATTCCAATGCATTTCCGATTGATCCGGCAAGAACCGCCTTGAACATACTGGGAGCTGCCGGTACACTACTATTCAGCTTACTGGTAGTAATCATATGTTTCTCCTTTCCAAGCGTGTACTTTTCACCTGACGAACCGAGTGATTACAACATCACCCCGCTTTTGATCACCTGGCAGATACTATTGATGCTGCGAATATCTTCCAAAGGGTTTTCCTTTAAAAGCAAAATATCGGCCTGTTTCCCGGCCTCAACCGCACCAATCACTTGGCTCCTGCCTAACGCGGCCGCCGCAGTGTGCGTTGCCGCCAGCAGAATATCGGCCGGTTTCATCCCGTACTGCCCCATTGTACACATTTCCAGCAATACCGACGGATGAGGCCCAAAGTTTGGCGAACCGGCATCTGTTCCGAGCGCAATCGGAACACCAATGTCCATCGCATTGCGAAAAGTTTCCCGGTGCCAGGCAACAACAGTCTTTGACTTGTCAACATATTGTTCGGGAATTTGCCCCGAGCTCTCTGATAACTTTTTATATACAGCCAGAGTAGGAACAAAATACGTGCTTTTTTCTTGCATCGCCTGCAGAACATCTGACGTAATATCTGCGCCATGCTCAATGGTATCCACCCCGGCCCGCACAGCATTTTCAATCCCCACCCTGCCGAGCGAATGGGAAGCCACCTTTAACCCCAAGTGGTGCGCCTCTGCTACGATTACCGCCAGATCCTCCTGTGAATAGACCGACGGACCGATCTCCTCAGGGCCGTACGCGCCACCAGTTGAGGCCACTTTGATCACACCGGCGCCCCGCATCTTCATATAACGGACAGCTTTGATCAGCTCGTCCCGGGAATCAGCGATATAACCAAGCTCAGGAACATGGCCGCCGGTTGGCTGAATAATACGTCCTGCAGCAACCACGGTTGGGCCCAACAGCATTCCGGCCTCAAACACGCCGGCAATATCCACGGCAACATCATCAACAGACCCGACATCCCTGATCGTGGTAACCCCTTGCGTCAGTGATTTCCGTGCATTCATTATCCCTCTGGCAAACGCCAGATAGTTGCCTTCTTTGGCCATCGTATACAGCGGATCGGCACTGCCGTCCCAAACCAGATGGACATGCAGGTCAATCAGGCCTGGCATCATATACATCCCGGCTGCATCAAAGCTCTCAACACCTGCGGGAATTTCCGGGCAGGTAAACAGCTCTACAATGACATCATCCTGAATGCGAACCGCTACCCCCCTGACAAGTTCTCCCTGCCTGATATCAAGCAGCGCAGCGTTTTTTATTATGTATTCGCGAGGTCTCCCTGAAACAGGCAATCTACATTCTGACACTTGAATCATCCTCTCCTCCCTATCTGGGAAACAAGGGCAACAAAAAAACTTTTGACCAGTAACGAGTCAAAAGTTCAGCGCTGAACGATTATATAGTTTCCCAAATAAACCGTACTCCGGTATCCGGGGTTCTTTTATAAACTTAGTATATAATAGAGGGAAACGCATGTCTAATATATAATTACTAGTCAAATAATACTTTTAAAATATAAGTCAAGAAATAGAAGGATGTTAGGAATGGAGTTACGGCATTTACACTATTTTATCGCAGTGGCGGAAGAATTGCATTTTAGCCGGGCCGCCAACCGTCTAAATATGGCCCAGCCGCCGCTAAGCCAACAAATTCAGAACCTGGAAACAGAAATAGGCGTTCCGTTATTTTACCGCACGAAACGCCAGGTAGAACTGACAGACGCAGGCAAGGTCTTTCTGGAAAAAGCCTATCAAATCATTGCCGACGTTGAAAAAGCCTGTGTCGCGGCCCAGAATACGCATCAGGGAAAGCTTGGCCGCTTAATTGTCGGGTTTACCGGCATTGCTACCTTTAATATGCTGCCCCGCCTAATCCCCGCATACAGGGCAATGTACCCTTTCGTTGAACTGACCTTACGCCAGTTGGGCACCACCGATCAGGCCCAGGCATTACTCAAAGAAGAACTTCAGGTAGGAATACTGTGCCTGCCTGTCGTTGCCTCCGAGTTGAACTTTGAGATCGTTTGCCGGGACTCTTTCGTTGTCGCCCTGCCCAAAGATCATCCACTGGCGGCCGAATCACATATTGATGTCCAGCAGCTAGCGCCAGAGTCATTCATCATGACTACAAGAAAAGTCGGTGAAGGGTATCATGACGGTATCATTAATATTTGCCGGCGTGCCGGCTTTGAGCCCCGGATATCCCAGGAGGTTCATGAGTTGCAAACATCGGTATCACTGGTTGCGGCCGGAATGGGAATCGCACTGCTCCCTGGCTCCATACAGAAACTTAACATTAAGGGAGTAGTCTACCGCCGGATAAAAAATGCCATCCCGCCGCTGGAAACGGCGATAGCCTGGAACAAAAATCAAAAATCACCCAGTGTCGAAAATTTTCTGGCCCTGGCCCGCAGCGTAGCAGCTTCAATTGCCACACCGGAATCGCTTTATTCGTTGTGATCAGACAAAGCAATGCTCCAGCCTTCAGCCGCCTGCCGAATGGCCAGGAACCGCCTGTATACCCCTTCCTGTCGGCTCAGTTCCGCGTGGGTACCCTGCTGGGCAATGCGGCCGGCCTCGACCACCAGGGTCTGGCAGGCATATTGGATGGTAGCCAGCCCGTGGGCAATGATAAACATGGTTTTCCCCTACACCAGGGCACTGATCACCAGCTGAATAAGATGCTCGTTTTCGGGTCCACATTGGCAGTTACGGCATCCAAAATAACGATGGGTGCAGCTTTTTTGCAAACATAAGAAAAACCGCAGCCCATGCTGAGGTTTTTTCTGTTACAGTATGTTTTTTATAACCGGCGAAGCAACCGCCGCCATCACCCGGTAGCCTGCTTCATTGGGGTGAAGAACATCGGCGTACAGCGTTAGACTATCCTTAGCGGCTTTGAATGCAGCATAAAAATCAATCACGGTTAGCTTGCCGGCAATCGCATAGTCCCGCATATCCTGGCGATACAGATCAAGATACGCTTCGTCCGGAGGATAATTACAGGGAACCGGCAGCCCAATAATGGGTGTTATCTGGTACTGCAGCGCTAATTCTACCATTTTCCGGACCTGTGTCTCCACCGTCTCGGCCGCCACCCGGGCACAGGCATCATTCGTGCCTCCCATGATAATAACATGCGATGGCGCGTATGCGATAACATCCCGGTTAAACCGCGCCAGCATCCCGGCCGTACTGTCCCCGTTGACACCTTTATTAAGCATCGTAATGCCGAGCTCAGCGCCGGTCAGCCTGACCCAGGACAACTCCGGCGTATAAGGAAAGCCATATGTAATCGAATCGCCAAGGGCGACGATCGTCCCCATGCCAGTAGTCCTCCCCTGTTACGTTTTTTCTGTTCTCAAATCCGCAATTCAAAGTTTTGTTTGACTTTAGGCGCCGGCGTCTGAGGCGATACCACTATATCCAAGCCATCCTGGCCAATTACGGCAGTTGATCTCTGCGAATAGTCAACAATGGTCCGCTGTTGCTCTTTTTTACGTTTAAATAACCGCAGTCCGAGTAAGATTACAGCGATGGCGCCCACGATGACTACAAAGGGAACATAGCTGAAACCAGACGGCTTGCTATCTGGCACTGGCGGCTGAGCGGGGACAGTCTGCGTAGATGTCCCTGCTTGCGAATCAAAGGACCTGCCAGGAGCTATCATACTCTTGGTTGGGGTTTCCTTTGCTGCCGGCTCTGCCTTTGCCTCGGCTTTATGCGGTGTCGAATTCCCCTGAAAAGCCTTGCCCAGTCCTTCAAGCTCCTTGGCAGTACCTGTCACCACCGGGCTTACCGATTTCCCCGGGGGTTGGGTTTGGTTAGCAGGAGCAGGGGTATGCTGATCACCGGCGGTATTGGAATTCGGCAGCGTAACGGTTGGAACTACAGGCAGCGAAGGTTTTGTTGGCGGTGTAGGAGCTACCGGCATAATGAAAACACCTTCATTCTATCATAAATAATCTAATGACTATATTCCGCACGCGATGTAGTCATCCCTTTTTTTGCACGAATGTAAAACGGAGGTTGATTACTCCTTTAACTGTGAAGAACCAGAACGCTTATTCCTAAACCTTTCTGTGATCGTTTCTACCACAACAAACAGAACAGGGATTAAGAATATTCCCAGCGCTGTTGCTGTAAACATACCGCCCACGACTGCTGTTCCCATAGAATTCCTGGCACCGGCACCAGCCCCTGTCGCCACGGCTAACGGGAAGCAGCCAATAATAAAGGCCAGTGAAGTCATAAGAATCGGCCGCAGACGGGTTTTTGCCGCTTCAATGGCCGCCGCAACCAGGTTCATACCTTTGTCAACCCTGACTTTAGCAAACTCAACAATCAATATCGCATTTTTCGCAGCCAAACCAATCAGCATAACTAAACCAATTTGCATGTATACGCTGTTTTCTAAATTGCGCACATACTGAAACAAGAAAGCACCAAAAACGCCGGTTGGCACGGAAAGCAACACGGCAAAGGGAACGCTCCAGCTCTCATAAAGAGCTGCCAAACATAAAAAGACGAAAACGATAGCCATACCAAACACAATCGGTGCCCGGGAACCAGAGAGCTTCTCCTCCCGGCTTTGCCCAGACCATTCATAGGTATAACCATTGGCTAAGGTTTGCCCTGCTACCTCTTCCAGGGCAGTCATGGCTTGGCCGGAGCTGTACCCGGAAGCCTGTGTGCCGCTGATTTGAACTGCCTTCACACCATTAAACCGGGTAATGACAGTTGGCGCATTAATCTTTTTTGGTTTAAGAAGGGTATTTAGCGGCACCATCGTATCATTAGAACTTTTTACATAAAGATATCGTGTTGCATTCGCATCACTGCGAAATGACGGTTCGGCCTGCACCGTAACCTTGTAGGCACGGCCAAATTTATTAAAATCATTTACCTGGGTGCCGCCAAGGAATACCTGCAAGGCCGTAAATACATCATCAACAGCCACCCCCAGTTGTTCAGCCTTTTCCCGGTCTACCTCAAATTCATAGCTTGGTGTATTGGCTTTAAATGTAGATGTAATCGAACCAATCTCCGGACGCTCTTTGGCAGCCGCCACGAATTTTTGGGCCATGCTGTCAAGATCCGCTAAGGAACCGCCGCTCCGGTCTTCCAGCATCAAGGTAAAGCCACCGACCATTCCCAGCCCGGGCAGACCGGAGGGGGCAAAGGAAACGACCGAGCCTTCCGGAAAGTGGGCTCCACTCAGCAAGGTCTGACTTATTTCGGCTTTTACCTGTAATTCAGGCTTTTGCCGCTCGCCCCAGGAATCCAGGGAAATAAACATAGCACCGGCGTTCGTCTTGGTGCCGCCCCCCAATATATCCATACCTGATAACGACATGATATTAAGAACGCCAGGCTGAGCACTTACCTTTTCGGTAAATTGCCGCATCACCTCAATAGTCCGGTTCAAACTGGACGCTTCCGGCAACGTGATAGCCGTTATATAGAAGCCCTGATCTTCATCAGGCACAAAGGAAGACGGCACCACTTTATATAACCCGCCGGTCAGGATGAGTAAGACTGCCAGCAGAACCAGGCACAGGCGGGCTTTCGGAATAAGTTTGCCGAGCCCGTCCCCATACTGCGCAATGCCTCGTTCAAACCAATTATTGAAAGCACTAAAGAATCTGGCCAATGAACCACTATGCGCCTGAGGATCATGGGGTTTAAGCAGCAGCACGCACAGTGCCGGCGTCAGTGATAAAGCAACAATGGCCGACAAAGCCATCGACACCACAATGGTTAACGCAAATTGTTTGTATAGTATCCCCGTAGTGCCGCCGAAAAAGGCCACCGGAATAAATACTGACGCCAATACGAACGCAATCGCAACAACCGGGCCGGACACCTCGCTCATGGCCCGCTTGGTGGCGTCCAGCGGGGAAAGCCCGGAATAGCGCATATGATACTCGACAGCCTCAATAACAACAATCGCATCATCAACAACAAGCCCGATAGCCAGCACCATCGCAAATAAGGTAAGCGTGTTGATGGTAAAGCCTAGTGCACTAAAGGCAGCAAAGGTACCCAGCAAGGATACCGGAATTGCCAGCAAGGGAATCAGTGTGGCCCGCCAGCTTTGCAGGAAAACAAACACTACAATTAAAACTAACAGCAGCGCTTCGGCAAAGGTTTTAACTACCTCCTGCATGGATTCGCGTACAAACTCGGTATTATCAACAACAATTTTATATTCCATGTCACCGGGGAAATTCTTCGAGGCCTGTGCCAGCACAGTTTTTACCTTACTGATGGTCTCTAAGGCATTGGCATCACTGGTTAACTTAACAGCAAACCCAGCTGCCACCTTACTGTTCACCAAGCTGTTAAAATTATATTCCTTGCTGCCCAATTCCACCCGGGCAATATCCTTAATCCGGACGAACGAAGCGTCTGATTGCGAACGAACGATAATATTTTCAAACTCTTTCTGATCAGTAAGACGGCCTTTAACCTTGGCCGTATACTGGAATTGCTGCTCAGACGCTGTCGGCATTTTACCAAAAGCACCGGCTGCTGCCTGAACATTTTGCGTTTCAATCGCGGCAGTCACTTCACCGACTGAAATCCCCAATTGCGCCATTTTTTCCGGCTGCAGCCATATCCGCATACTGTAATCGGAGCCAAATGCGGATACTTCACCGACACCCTTGACCCGTTTGATATCATCAATCAGATAAATACTGCCATAGTTTTTTAAGAAATTGGCATCATAATTGTCATTAGGCGACCAGAGCGTAAAAATAAGCGACATATCCTGTGAGGATTTGCGGGTTGTAACCCCGGCTGTCTGCACCGTACTGGGTAAAGAGGCATTGGCTTGCGCTACCCGGTTCTGTGCTTGTACCGCTGCCGTATCCGAGTCTTTCTCTGTCTCAAACTGAATGCTCAGGGAATAAGAACCGGAATCTGTACTGGTGGAGGACATATAAACCATATCCTCGACACCATTTATCTGTTCTTCAATGACCTGGGCAACTGTTTGATCAACAACATCGGCATTAGCCCCCTGGTAGGAAGTACTTACTGAGATTGTTGGCGGCGAAATTTGCGGGTACTGCGCTACCGGCAGAGTAAAGGCGGCAGTTGTGCCCAATAAGGTAATAATAATCGACAAAACGATGGCGAAAATAGGGCGGTTAATAAAGAAATTAGCCATAATAACAACGCCCCCTATTGCCGGGCCGGAGTCTGTGCATCCGGCTGTATCATTGTTACTTGTAAAGCATTGCCTTGTTTTACCTTGTCGATACCGTCCACAATAACCCGGTCAGTGCCGCTAAGGCCTTCTTCCACCAACCACATATCGCCAATCCTGTCGCCAAGCTTTACTTGCCTGCTTTCAGCCTTGTTATCCTCGGTTACGACGATAACAAAGGTATTATCCAGCACTTCCTTAACCGCTTTTTGCGGAATCAGCAAAGCCCCCTGCCGCACCGTTTCTTGCGCAACTACCCGGGCAAACATCCCTGGCAGCAAGTAGTTCTGCGGGTTATCAAAGCTGGCTTTGATCGTAATCGTGCCTGTTGTATTGCTGATTCCCCGGTCGATTTGCTCCACACGACCGATCAGCGGATATTCGGTTCCGTCACCTAGTACCAGTTTCAGATGCTCCTTGAAATTGGCAGGCAGTGAACCATTGCCGTTGCGGATAAATTCCAGGTATTCCGTTTCACTCATGCTGAACTGTACCCAAACCGGATTTATTGAGGAAACGGTAGCCATCGTTGTCGAACCGGCTGCCACATAATAACCGAGACTTACATCATTCACATCAATGCGGCCATCAACCGGCGAAACAATTAAGGTATCCTGCTCATCCTCAATGGCCTGTTGCAAGGTTGCCCGGCTTACCTCGACCGTGGCTGCTTCTTCTTCAGCCTGGGATACATACGCATCTACCGTTTGTTGGGCAATCCCTTTTAAAGCGGCCAACTTCTGATAGCGCGCTACGTCTTTCTGGGTATTATTAAGTGTTGCCTGCGATTTTAGCAACGCTGCCCTGGCCGAATTAATAGCTGTCCGGTACTGCTTATTATCGATTTGGAACAAAGGCTGGCCCTTATAGACCGTATCGCCGCCATTCACCATCTTAGCAACAACATTCCCGGCTACTTTTGACATGATTTTTACTTCACTCTTTGCTTTTACCTGTCCCACAAATTCACGGCTGACAGGTGTATCACGCGTTACTACCTGCATAGCCTTTACCACTACCGCCTGCGGGGCTGTATTCAGCTGTGTTTTGGACAATATCCCGCTGCGTACAACAACAATGCCAAGCAAAACAACTACAGCAAGCAAGCCAATGTACAGTTTTTTTGAACCCTTGATACTCAATTGTCATTCCTCCTACTTCCCTGGTTACTGCACTGGTAAGCCCATGGCCTGTTCCAGTTTAACTTTGTTCGTATTATAATCATACAAGGCCTGGATATAATCCTTTTTCGCGGAGTCCAGCGATAATACCGCATCACGCAAATCAAGGTTAGTTCCAATCCCGACCTCATAACGGGCTTTTTGGATCATTAAACTTTCTTCCGCATAGTCAACAGATACTTTGTTGGAATCAATCCTCTTCTCGGCTTCATGCATACTCAAATAATACTCACGTACATTCAACAGGATAGTATCACGCTGCTGCCCGGCCTTATCCAGCACCATATCCACATTATGCTGGGCTTGCTTAACGTTAGCATTAGTTAAACCGGTATCAAATACATTGATCGATGTGGTTAATTTCAATAGCCAATTGCTATTTTTGGAGCCAATTAAATGGCTGTCATACCAGTCCTGCTCCGCAGTCAGATTAACAGTCGGCCGCCGGCCGCTTTTGGCGATATCCACATCATAATTGGCACTGGCGATTTTGGCTTCATATTGAACCAGTTCGGGGCGGTGATCCACAGCATACTGCAGGCATTCCTCCAGCGTCCTGGGATATTTTTCGTAAGCAAACTCATCTTTTAGCGTAACCTCGGTAGCATGGGGTAAACCAATCGCATTGTTCAGTGCAGCTACTGCATTGGTATAATTATTTTTGGCTTTTACCAGATTATCCTGAGAGCTTGCCAGATCCACCTGGCTTGACAACACATCGGTCTTAGCTACCAGGCCCAAATCGAATTTATCCTTAACCAGCTTCAAGTGTTCTTCATAGTTCTTGACCGTCTCCTGATTCACCTTGACTTCATTACGGTATTCCAGCACGGTAAGGTAATTGGCCACCACGGTCAGCTTCAGCTGTTGTTTGGCTGCCTCCACATCCAGTTCTGCCACCTTCAGATCAAGCTTAGCCTGTTTGATTTGATTCTCCAGCTTCCCGCCGGAATACAGCGGTAATGAAAGAGCGATCTGGTTATCAAAATTTGTCGTATATTCATATGTAGATGTTCCGGTCTCCGCCGGCGGCGTGTTATATCGCTGGTCGGTATGGGTAAAATCGATGGAAAGTCCTTTGTTTTTCCTGGCTTCTTTCATGGCCCAATATGATTTTTCCCTGGCTGATTTTGCATATTTGATATCATAGTTATTCTGTAAAGCCAGGGCGATACTGTCTTCTACCGATAACTCCACCGCCGTGGCCAACACCGGCTGGGCTAATGTCATGAGCATGGCGACAGGGATAATTGCCAGGAAATACCGCTGGTATCTCTTCATACTAAAACCTCCTGAAAAATTATTCTGATTGTGAACGCTAGGGATTCCCATCAGATCAAGCGAAGTATTGAATGCTAGCTTGGATTGTAGTAGTACTCATGATATAATATAAATATTAATATACTATTAACATCTAATTATATTTAACATATATGTATAGTAAATCTTTATTTACTATACATATATGTTAATCTCTTTGCGATATACTGTCAATAAAAAATAAGGAGTGCTTGTTTTGGATCGCATAAAAACCGCTGAACAGATGTTTCATTTAATTCCGCTCCTTGATAAGGAGTTTGTGAGACCTGTTGCACAACAATTTAAAACTATTCTTAGTTCGGCGCAGGTGCATGTACTGGCAATTCTAAGAGAAAAAAAGGCCACGATGACAGAACTTTCCCAGGAAATGCTTATGTCCAAACAGCAGATGACACCGATTATTGATAAACTGGTTGCAGAAGGCTTTGTTCAGAGGGAATATGATAACGTTGATCGGAGAATTATCCGAATATGCATCACCTCGTCTGGATTGAACATTGGTGAGAGCGTCAAAGAAAAAGCAATGATGATATTAGAAAAGAAAATTGAACGGTTAGAGGAACAAGATGTGCTGCGGCTAAATAATGCAATCAGCGAATTGCAGCATATCATAAATAAAATGGCTTACTGATAAGCCGCCGGCAATAAAGAAAAGGCAAGAGACCAGTGGTATGTAACCACTGGTCTCTTGCCTTTTCCCTTACCGTTGAGGGGAACAATCAGCCCTTATTACTAATTTTACTGCCATTAAATAAAAAACGCATACTTGTCAGCACCTCGGAAGGGTTCATCTGATCGTTATAACCTAATTCTTCAAACTCAGTCCAGACACTTGCTTTGCTTTCCTGAGTAAGCACTGTCAGGCTGCGAATTGCAGCAACAACAGCTTTAATTTCATCGTTATCCATCAAAGCAATGATGCTTTGGCCTTTTTCCATACCAATAATCATAAGAAAAATGGCCACCTTTTTTAGTGGCGTCACTACGAACTGCCTCCCTCTTAATCCTAGCGAACCGGCCCTGCCTGCAGCAAAGCCTCGCTTTTTATCCCCGTTAATTCTACCACTTTAGCCTAGGTTCCGTAAAGTCAGCGTTTTAGCCGACTCTCCTGGCAAGTTGCGGCAGCCTGGGCTTGTTATACTGATTTTCTAATATCCTCTATTATTTCCAATATTTCTTTTTCATTGTCCTTTGTTCCAAATAGCGCTCCCCAACCAAAATTCCTTTGAAAAAGACCGTCATAGGCACTGTCATGAAAAGATTTTAGATAAAATTTGATCTGACGCTCTGCTAAAATCGATTCAAGTATTTGTGCCTCAAATTCGTCCTCTATTGTTGCTATCTTAATATATTCCATTAAAGCACCTCGCAATTTTGTCTGTTTAAGCAGGCTTCCATCTAATTTAATCGATTTCTTGATATATCCAATCAATACACGGGTCTATATTCTGGATATAATCTGCAAACTTCACTGCAAATGGCACATCAGGTATGAACGAAGGAA
>JAQSXM010000048.1 GCA_029256645.1 Sporomusa sp.
TTAATGATACCAGCGATATCTCGTTGTATCCGGTATTACTGATAAGCTCCTGAACATAGTTTATCAGCGTCTCCATTTTGCGTTCACGCACAGGACGGTAGAGCACCCCGGCCTGACAAAACCGGCAACCACGGGTACAGCCCCTGAACAATTCAAGCATGATGCGATCATGAACAATCTCAATAAATGGAACAATAGGCTTAGTCGCAAACATCACCTGATCAAGGTCTTGGATCACTCGTTTGGTAACAATCGGTTTAGCCTCAGGCACAAGTGGCCGGATTCCTGCCCACCGGCCATCGGCCTGATACTCTGCTTTGTAAAAACTTGGTACATATATACCCTGAATTTCGGCAAGACGGCACAGAATACCTGCTTTACCGCTTGGTTTCCCAGAGCGTTTCCACGCGGCAACAGCAGCAGCTACTTCACCGATAACATCTTCGGCTTCCCCTATTATAAAGAAATCTACAAAGTCAGCCATAGGCTCTGCGTTAAACGCACATGGACCCCCGCACACCACCAGCGGCTGTGTTTCATCACGTTCTGCTGCAAGCAGCGGTACGCCAGCTAAATCGAGCATATTAAGCACATTACTGTAACTGAGCTCATACTGTAAGGAGAAGCCCACAATGTCACAGTCGGCGACCGGCCGCTTTGTTTCCAGTGTATATAACCGGATTCCGTTTTTTCTCATCTCATCTTCCAGGTCGACCCAGGGAGCATAAGCACGTTCAGCAAATGTATCCGGTCGCTGATTTAGTATCTGATACAATATTTTTAGCCCCAGGTTGGACATACCGACTTCGTATATGTCAGGCATAGCCAGGACAAAACTTACTGTAGCCGAATTAGGTTCTTTAGCCACGCTGTTCCATTCATTACCGGTATAGCGGGCTGGTTTCACCACCCTGCTCAAGACAGCAGGGCTAACAGGGTCTAATTGGTGCATATGTACCTCCAAATAAATAGCTATAAAAATTATTATGTATTTTTCCAGCGGAAATATCAAGCCTTATTTATAAAATCATTCACTTTGCCCTTAATTCCCTGTTCCAGCAGCCTTTCCCATACCTCAGTTTCAGTAAGAGACCCGCTTAGATGGAAATCACGATCAACAATATGAATCACATAATACTGTTCCGGCCCTAATAAGCGAATAACCTCACTGATAGTAGTGCTCTCCATTGCCGTAATATGGCTTGTGGGCATAACGCCACGACTGGAAAGCTCTGCTTTTTTACCTGCTAAAATTCGCATGTTCCGAAACCCGGCCAGATTATTTTCAGCCCGGGCCGTAAGCAGAAGAAAGCCTGCTGCTATCAGCATTGTCAAATTAATCGTATCGTGAAACCAGTACCCCATTCCGGCGAGTATTACCAGTAAGCAGCCAATCAAATGACTAAGCGTAACAACAATAGCTGTAGCCTCACGGTAATCACGCCGACGCGATAATATCGCCCGCAAAATTCTCCCGCCGTCTAACGGCAAAGCCGGCAGCAGATTGAAGAGTGCCAGGGTAAGATTCACTTCGCCGTAGAATCTAAGCACATCCTGCCAACTATTTGCCTCATTCAGCTGTGCATAACATAAAGCCGCCAGAACCAGGCTTGCCATTGGTCCGGCGGCTGCTATCATTATTTCACTGGCCGCGCCGGCATCGGCAAGGCGCTCCACACGGGCCATAGCACCAAAGGGCAGAAATTCAACCTGCTTAACCTTGTAGCCTAAGCCGCTGGCCATTAGCATATGAGCAAGTTCATGCCATAATACCGCACTAAATACCAGCAGTATCTTGCTGATAAGACCGGCAACCGAAAACAAAGCAATCAAAGCTAGAAACCAATTGTTTAAAACAATTTCAACCCCTGCAACTTTACCGGCCCGCATATTTCACATCCTTTACTTGACTGACTCACTTTTCATTCTGGGAAGAGGATCAATTGCTTTGCCGTTTTCCCTCAGCTCAAAATAAAGCACCGGCGCAGCAGCCCCTGTTTTTCCAACTCGACCTACTACCTGTCCCTGGCTTACCGCATCGCCATCTTTGACTAAGACATCGGCCAGATGTCCGTAAAAAGTTTCAATACCCTGCCCATGATCGATAATTAAAACTTTTCCAAACTGGGCACTATCTGTCACTATTTTGACGCTGCCTGGAGCAGCAGCCCGCACACTGGTCCCGGCCTGTGCAGCAATATCAATGCCTTCGTGTAAAGTATCCTGCTTGAGCCCCGGGTTTGTTTGCCAGCCGTAGCCGGCCATTACCTGCCCTTCTACAGGTTTAGTCATATACATTAAAGGATCAGCAGGCCGCGAGACTGTTGCCTTAACCTGTTTTAAAACCGGAATTTCTGAAAGTTGTATGGCATTTGGCCAATATGCATTAATATAATCTACTGTTTTTACCGAATAGTACACAAAATCAGTCTGAGTAGTTAGCATTTGCCTCACAGCACCTGTTACTTCCTGTCCAATCCTAGTGTCTGAAACATGGGCACCATAGATCATAGCAAATATCCCCAAAGCCACAACTGTCTTTTTTAGCCAGGTATAGTCAGGTGTATCATTATAATAGGATTGCCAGTTTTTTTCATTAGTGCGATTCCGCGTAGTCAAATACCAGCGGTTTCTCAAACGATTCCACAACTTTGTCATGCTAAACCCTCCATAAACACCGGCTAAAGTATCTTATGGAATATATATGACAAAACTACGAATTTATAACTATCTACAATGTATTTATGTTTTGCAGGTGCCCAAAAGAACAAGTGAGCGCTAATGATAGAGCATCAACAATATATCACCACAAAAAGTAAAGCGAGCCGGCGGCTCGCTGGTGTTAAAACAGGATCTTTTGCCTTCGCATATAGATATTTAGCAATATCCCAATACTGACAAGATTTGTGGTCAGAGAACTTACACCATAACTCATAAGTGGCAGCGGGATACCGGTAACAGGCATAATGCCTGCTGTCATACCAACATTAACCAATAGATGAAAGGCAAGCATAGAGGTAATGCCTGTTGCTACAAGCATGCCAAAATTGTCCCGGGCTGCGCCGGCAATCTTAACACCACGGTAAAGCAAAATAAAATAAAGCAGCAAAATCAGGGTTGAACCGACAAATCCCAACTCTTCACCAATAACAGCGAAAATAAAGTCAGTGTGGTTTTCCGGTAAAAAATTAAGCTGGCTCTGTGTGCCATTAAATAAGCCTTTACCAAACAGCATGCCGGAACCAATGGCAATCTTGGATTGGATGATATGGTACCCAGACCCCAGTGGATCAACATTAGGATCAATAAATACTGTTAACCGTTTTTTTTGATAGTCTTTTAAAAAATGCCAGAAAATTGGCAGGAATGCAAGACCGGCACCAATGATCGCCATCAAATGGCGGGTACTAATACCAGCAACAAAAATCATACCAAATAATATTGCCAGAAATACCAGGGAAGTTCCTAAATCAGGCTGTTTCAACACCAGAAGAAAGGGTACCCCAACATAAACGAATACCGGGATAATCTCTTTAAAGCTGTTGAGCTTGCCTGTACGTTTGTCGAGGATTTGCGCCAAAGCAATAATCATAATAAGTTTGGAGAACTCTGACGGCTGCAGACTAATTGGACCAAGCTGAATCCAGCGCTGAGCCCCCAGTGCAGATTGACCGACAAACATAACTGCCAGTAGCATGATCATGTTGAAAGCATAGAGAAGACCGGCAAATTTCTCAAGTGATTTATAGTCAAAGTTTAGCATTATGAAGATTATAGCAATGTTTGCCAAAGCAAACAGCCCCTGGCGTTCAACATACCAGTATCGATCTTCACTGGGGCCGTTGATGTGGGTTGCACTGCCAATAATAACCAGGCTAATGATAACCAGGAGGGCTGTAACTCCAATAAGTATAAAGTCTAAGTTCCGCAACAGGCGCTGGTTAAGCATACAGACCATCCTTCTCTCTACCGATGTCTTATATATTATAATAGTATTTCCCGCCTGCGTCCAGTATTGCGGACAATAAAAAAAGCAGAGCACTGTTTCTTTACTCTGCTTCATAAATTTACTCGCCTGCCATGGTACCACGTTTCATGCGATTAACTGGAATGTTGGCTACCAGAGCCACTTGTGTATTGGTCTTAGTCAGACTTATTTCCATCTCGGTCTCGTTGATATCCATATAGTTTGAGATAACCTTTATCATGTCATCTTTAATAACTTCCATAAATTGCGGCGATACGTTGACACGGTCATGGACCAGGACAAACCTAAGTCGTTCTTTAGCAATATCTTTCGACCCCTGCGCCTCTCTGCCAAACAGTTTTTGTATAAGTTCAAACACCTTGTTTCCCCTCCCAGCCACTATTTAAAACCCTAACACTTTTCTGAACCTACCCCATAAGCTGTTATTAACCTCAAGCGCCATTAGCGGCACGTTTTCCCCCATCAGGCGCCGTACAATATTCCTATAGGCAATGCCCGCCAAGGCTGTCGTGTTCGCGATTGCCGGTTCGCCACGGTTAGTAGAAATAACAATATACTCATCTTCAGGGATTATGCCCAGCAAATCAACAGCTAAGATTTCAATGATATCGTCAATATCCATCATATCGCCTTTTTTTACCATAAGCGGTCGAATGCGATTAACAATTAGTTTAGGATTATGTTTACCTTCAGATTCCAACAAGCCAATAATCCGATCAGCATCCCGCACGGCGGATACTTCCGGCGTTGTGACGATAATGGCCCGGTCAGCACCAGCAATAGCGTTTCTAAAACCTTGTTCGATACCAGCCGGACAATCGATGATTACATAGTCGAATTCCTCTGCAAGTTCTTTACATAGTTGCCGCATTTGGTCAGGCGTCACGGCATTTTTATCCCTGGTCTGAGCAGCTGGCAGCAGATACAGTGTTTCGTAGCGCTTGTCCCGGATTAGCGCCTGTTTTAAGCGGCAGTTACCATCAGTTACATCCACCAAATCATAAACGATTCTGTTTTCGAGCCCCATGACCACATCAAGATTCCGGAGGCCAATATCAGCGTCTACCAAGACCACTTTTTTACCCTGAAGAGCAAAGCCTGTTCCAAGGTTAGCTGTTGTCGTTGTTTTACCTACGCCACCCTTGCCTGACGTGATGACAATTACTTCTCCCATCTATGTACGTACCTCCTACAGCCTATCAAAGAGAGCTCACACTTCCTCTGATGCTAATTTCATTTTATCTGTTGGTTCAATAATAACAATATCTCTAACTATGCGGGCAGTCTCCCTGCAGGTAGGATTGTCCTGATTATCAGGAGCTCTGGCAATTATCCCGGCTATCCTTAGCTGGCCAGCAATCAGCTTATCAGCCGTAATCGTCGCCAGCTGATCACCTTTTGCGCCGGCATGAGCCAACCCCCGGCAGGTTCCCTGAACAGTAATGTTACCGCCAGCAATTATTTCAGCACCGGGATTTACATCACCCATAACAATAACTGATCCGCTAAACACTACCCGCTGTCCGCCCCTTAACATTCTTGACACAATCAGAGTTTGCCCACCCTCAGGCTCCTGCCGGTATTCCACTGGAATCTCACTATCTTGTACGCTAGCGCCCTCTGCTAAAGATTCCGTAGATAACACTGGCGCTTCAGGCTGGTCATACAGAGCCAGGCCGTAGCCTGCCAACAGGTTAATAAGTTGGTGCCGTTCGTCCCCGGTTAACGAATTAGAGCCAGCTACCACCTTGATACCGGCGTTTCCGGTAAAAAAATGTGCGGCAGATTCTAATTTCTCTTTTAGCTGTTCTAAAATAGCAGTAAAATCAACAGATTCCTTAATTACCAGTTCGAGGCCGCCTTTGTTTCCCTTAAATACTATATCCTCCCGCATATCTACTCCTAAATTTTACCATATGTTATTATCTATATGTCAACTAAAATTCGCCTTATTTAGCAAATTTCCTGCATCCGCTACAGCAGCTATGGTTAAAATTACCGCAAAAGAAGGGATCACTTTAACAACCGAGAAATATTTACTTTAGTTTTTCGTTTGGAGGTTAATTTATGGTTAATTGTTTGGAAAAAGTGACAGCATGGCTGGGACAGCGCATGTTCTTAATTGTTTTGTCCGCCTTGCTTATTGGCTTTATTTCACCAATTTCGGATTCTGCTGCGCTCCGGGCAATAGTCATTGGCGCATTTGCCTATATGACTTTTGTTACCGCGCTGGATACAAGCTTTAAGGAGTTCCTGCAGGTACTTAAAAGGCCGGTCATTCCTATATGGATATTAATGTTAATCCACATTGTTTCACCACTTATTGCCTGGTTGACCGGTCTTATCTTGTTCGCCGGCAATCAGTCTGTGCAATTGGGCTATTTACTAGGTGCTTCTACCCCCATTGGTGTAACTTCAGTCATCTGGACGGCGTTAACCCAGGGAAATGTGTCCATTGCACTTGTGGCCGTAACCCTTGATACTCTCATTGTCCCGGTAATGCTGCCTTTCTTTTTTAAAGTCGTTATAGGTCAGACACTGCACATTGACTATGTGCAAATGATGGTCCAGCTTTTGCTTATGGTTACCGTACCAAGCATACTTGGCATGACTCTCCACGATTATAGCAGAGAGATACTTACTCCTGTTATTAAAACCGCTGCCAGCTTTATATCCAAGATTGCTTTCTTTGCTGTGATTTTCGTAAACGCGGCAATCGTCGGACCAAGTATCAGTTGGGATATCTCCACCTTGAAAATAGTCCTGATCACGATGTTCCTGGTAGCAGCTGGATATTTGATCGGTTTCTTAGGCTCTTATGTATTCAAGGACAGGTCTAAAGAAACAGCTTTAGCCATGATCTATTGCGTGGGCCTACGCAATATTAGTTTTGGCCTGGTGTTAGCCTTGACCTTTTTCCCCCCTCCTGTTGCAGTGCCAATTACAATGTTTATATTATTTCAACAGCCATTTGCCGCAATGATTCCTTATTTATTCCAGAAAATAAACAAAAAGCACCTAACCTAATATTCCCCCTTAATCTTACCATATTTTTTGTATGTTTTTATGTTTTATAGAAATAAATAGGATCAGGCCTAGTAAAGGCCTGATCCTATTTTATTTCAGCCATTTATTATTAGTTGAAAATACAGATCCAAAAAAGAGTTATAATGCGGTCTGCGGTCGATGAGTCTTAGCTGATTCAGTTGCAGGCTGGTTAATATTGAAGGCCGCTTCCATGATCTTTTTAGCAATAGGAGCAGCCGATGATGTGCCAAAGCCCCCCTGTTCAACAATAACAGCTACGGCCACACGAGGATCCTCATACGGGCCATATGCTACAAACCAGCCGTGATCATGGCCATGCGAGTTTTCGGCCGTACCTGTTTTACCGGCAATGGCAACAGGGAAGTCCTGAAAATCGGCGGCAGCTGTACCACCTTCCTGAGCTACCTCACGCAGTGATTCACGAATGAGATTAAGGGTACTGTCTGAAATTGTTACCTGCCCAACCTCTTCAGGTGAAAATGTTTTGATTACGTCTCCGTTAGTACCTGTGATCCGGCTAACAAGATTAGGTTTATAACGATGACCGCCATTAGCGATCTGGCTAATAACCATAGCCATTTGCAGCGGTGTAGTCAGCTGAAAACCCTGACCGATCGCAGCATCAAACGTTTCAGACAGATACCAGTCTTCATTATACACCTTTTCTTTATAGCGTTGGTTAGCCACTAAACCTTCAGACTCACCGGGAAGATTAATACCTGTAACCGTTCCTAAGCCAAACATACGGGCATATTTTTCCAGGTTATCAATTCCCAAGCGGTTGCCCATTTCGTAGAAGTATACATTATCAGATTTGGATAACGCTTCACGAAAATTAATCCACCCCAGGGCCTCACCCATAGCATTGCCTTTGGGGATGATCCAGTGTGTACCTGTGTCAAGTATTTTTTCCTGTGGTGTTACTTTCCCAAGCTCCAGAGCAGCCGTACCGGTAATAATTTTAAAGGTTGAGCCTGGTGGATACTCTCCTGAAATGGCTTTATTGTCCATCGGGTGATAAGGGTTGTCGTTAAGCAGCTTCCAATCTTTCTCTGAGATCCCGCCGTTAAATAGGTTGGGGTTAAAATTGGGACGGCTTACCATAGCCAGGATTTCGCCGTTCTTAGGGTTTAATACTACAGCAGCAGCTGCTTTTGCTTTATTAAACTCAGTCTTAGTCTGAAGATAAGCAAGCTGTTCATCGATAGCTGTTTCTGCCGCTTTTTGTACCCGGTAATCAATTGTCAGCACCAAATTGTGTCCTGGCAACGGATCTTTTTTCCCAAGCACCTGTACTGGACGACCGCTAACATCAACCTCTACCTGATTGCCGCCGTCAGTACCGCGAATCTCTTTGTCATATACCCTTTCCAGACCAAATTTACCAACAATATCGCCGGCTTTATAACCATCGTTTTTCCATTTTTCCAGCTCTACTTCACTGATCTCGCTGACATAACCAAAGATGTGCGCAGCAAGCTCGTTATTAACATAGTTTCTGAGCGGCTGAATTTCAATAACTACCCCTGGTAATTCAGCCCGGCGTTCCTCAATCTTAGTAACAATATCCGGGCCGAGGTCGGTCTTAATTCGAATAGGCTCAAAGGAACCGGTATGCTGGGATACTTTTGCTTTGATCTCCTGGACGTTCATATTAAGGATACCGGCCAGTTTATCCAAGACTGCATCAGGCACAGGGCCACTTATGGACAATAAGGATACCGTAAACCCAGGGCGATTAGATACCATCATGACACCGTTCCGGTCATAAAAAACGCCCCGTGGGGCCATGATAGGAATAAGCCTAATGCGATTGCCGTCAGCCAGCCGCTCATAATATTGTCCCTGGGCCATTTGCAAATAGCCCAGGCGGCTCACTAACGCAACAAATATAAAAATCACAACAAGACTCAAAATTTCAAGCCTGCCATTTAATCGCTTAGTAAGCATAACGACAACCTCTTTCCTAAAGTATGACCTATAAAATTCAATAAAGATCCTCTTCGCGACATGATATTAGTCAAGCACCATTACTGGCGCTTGACTTCCACCTATCTTAACGTCATGCCTATAAATCTTTATTGGATAGTATGTATATAACTAAAACTGACTGCGGTTGCCAAAGGTCATCCGGTAGATTAGCCTGTGAATAGGAATACAAAATAAAATATTATATCCTAATGAAGGCAAAACCTGGTTCATCAACATAGCGGCCGGTTCAACCTTATAGCCTAATATGAAAAGCAGCACTTGCATAATTGCACTGTTAAAGAAAGTCGCTATAATAATCGCCAATACAGGCAATAGAATACTTTCTTTAAATACTTTACGTTCAGCTAAACCAGCAGCATAACCTGTAGCCATTTTGGATAATGTGTTTAACCCAAAAACATTGCCTGAAGCAAAATCTTGCATCAGTCCGGCAAAAAATGCCACGCCGATAGCACGCTCTCGTCCGGCAAGCAAACCAGCTGCAATGATAATAATTAAAATTATGTCAGGTTTAACACCCTTGGTAAATATAAGTGGCAACAATACAGCCTGGACAGCGATCGTGCCAATAACTAATACAACCCAGGCAAGTGTTGTTTTCATCGTGACGTCCCTTTCGCAGGAGCAGACTGAACAGAGGTTTGCCCCGGTGTAGTCTGCGGCGTTACTGCTTGCGGCACAGCTATCGGTTCGCGGGAGCGTATGATAACTAACACTTCTTCTAGTCTATCAAAATCTACTGCCGGCTTCAAGACAGCATATTTTAACAATCCGCCTTCGTCATTAACGATATCCAATACTTCACCAACTAATAGACCTTTGGGATAGATACCGCCAAAACCGGAAGTGATTACTTTGTCACTTTTAATGATATCTGCATCCCGGGCAATATTAATCATGTGCGGGGACACCGGATTAGAACTACTCCCCTCCACAATGCCTGCGACCCGCGATTCGGGTCGTTGCACCAGACACCCCACCGCACTCCGCGGGTCTAAGATCAGTTGCACTTTAGCTGCATTATTATACACATTGATGACACTGCCAACAAGCCCCTGAGCAGTTACTACCGACATATCTTTCGCTATTCCGTCAGCGGCTCCACGGTTAATCATAATTATGCTCGTCCATGTCCCCGGATCACGGGCAATGACCTGAGCAGTAACAAAATCAAATTGCGGAGCCCCTTTTTTATAGTCAAGCATAGTCCTCAGTCGCGTATTCTCTGCCAAAATCTCAGTAACATTAACACTATTTTGGCGTAGTGTTTCAATTTCAGCTTTAAGTGTCTGGTTATCCCTGTAAACGGTCATGATTTGACCGGTAAATGATCCTGTTTCACGTACACCGTAACCGACTTTCGTAAGGACATATTCCACCGGCGTTAATAGTGTAATTACAACCTGTTCCATAAAAGTAAATTGATATTTCCCCTTGGCTATTGTACCGGCCAGCAAAAAGACGGTAAGCACCGCCACTACGAGGATGACCGCCTTTTTGTGAATGAATCGCACTTTCTGGGCCCCTTCCTTACACAAGTATACTGGATGAACATTGAAAATAAATACCTAGCCGAGCTTTTTCGGCGTCATTAAAACGCGTTTGAGTAAATCAATGCTTTCTAATGCACCGCCTGTACCTGCTGCAACACAAGATAAAGCATCTTCAGATATGTGTACCGGCATGCCGGTTTCTTTATTAAGAAGTATATCAAGTCCCCGTAACAGCGAGCCGCCACCAGTCATAACGATGCCACGATCCATAATGTCGGAGGCCAGTTCGGGCGGAGTTTTTTCCAGTGTTACTTTAACAGCCTCAATAATTCCTGCCACCGGCTCGCTGAGGGCTAACTGCACCTCGCCGGCTTTAATCGTCAAAGTCTTGGGCAGACCAGACACCAGGTCACGTCCACGTACGTCCATCTGCTCATCTGCCCGGGGCGGAATAGCCGAACCAATTCTAATTTTCACTTCCTCGGCAGTACGTTCACCAATCATTAGGTTATAAGTGCGTTTTATATATTGAACAATGGCTTCATCCATTTCGTCGCCGCCAACTCTAATAGAGCGGCTGGTAACAATACCGCCAAGGGAGATAACCGCAACCTCAGTTGTGCCACCGCCAATGTCAACTACCATGTTGCCTGTTGGTTCATGCACAGGTAAGCCGGCACCAATAGCAGCCGCCATTGGTTCTTCAATCAAATAAGCTTCCCGGGCTCCGGCCTGGATAGTGGCATCAATAACAGCTCGTTTTTCAACCTCAGTAACGCCTGAAGGCACACCAACAATTACCCTTGGTCGAATAAAAGACTTAGAGTCCATTGCTTTTCTGATAAAATACTTAAGCATAGCCTGGGTTACGTCAAAGTCCGCAATAACGCCATCTTTGAGTGGTCGAATAGCTACAATATTGCCGGGAGTACGGCCAATCATCTGTTTTGCTTCTTCACCAACAGCAAGCACTTCACCAGTATCGCGCTGGATTGCTACTACCGACGGTTCCCGCAAAACAATACCCCGTCCTTTAACATGTACCAATGTATTGGCAGTACCTAGATCTATACCCATGTCACGTGACAGTGAACTGAAGAAATTAAACATTAGAATTTTGCCCCTTTCATTACAACCTGTTTATATTATTCCCTTTTCTTTAAAACTAACATACTTGCCATCGCCGATTATTACGTGGTCAAGCACTGAAATGTTAAGCAAATTGCCTGCCTCAACAAGCTGTTTTGTCAGACTGATGTCTTCCTGACTAGGGGCGGGATCACCACTTGGATGATTATGGACTAAGATGACAGCGGCTGCACTGTAGATGATAGCTTCCCTGAATAATTCCCGCGGGTGAACAACAGAAGCATTCAAGCTGCCTACTGAAATGATTGCCCGGGCAATAACATGATTCTTAGTCGATAAAAGCAGCGCAACAAAGTGCTCTTTAGCCTGATATCTTAGTTCTCCCATCATTAAGTGAGCAGCATCTTTGGGGCTTTTGATCACCGGACGTTCGCCCGGCTCCTTTTGACTTAATCTACGCCCCAATTCAATGCCTGCCACTACGGTAACGGCTTTAACCAGGCCAATACCTGCAGTTTTACTTAATTCCTGAGGGGATATGCTGCCAAGACCAGTCAGGTCATATTTAATGATCAGCTGTTCAGCCAAACGATTTACAGGCACATTCTTGGTTCCTGTACGCAGCAGGATGGCTAATAACTCAGCATTACTTAGAGCCTGAGCCCCTTTACCAAGCATTTTCTCGCGTGGACGTTCAGTCTCAGGCAATTCTTTCATCATAAGCGGCTTGTCCATTGTCATAGCAGCTCTACCCCAACTTGCCGCAAAAGCTCTGTCAGTGTAACAAGCGGCAGTCCTACTACATTATTGTAACAGCCATTAATACTTTCCACCAGCAGCGTCCCCCGGCCCTGAATAGCATAGGCTCCAGCCTTGTCCAGCGGTTCACCGCTGCTAACATAGCGTTCGATTTGCCTTGGTGATAACGGCCTTATTCTAACAGTAGTGGCGCAAAATCCGGTAAAAACCTGCTCCCCCTTGACTACCGCCACTCCAGAAATAACAATATGTTCTCTGCCGGCTAAGGCAGTCAGCATCCGGATGGCGTCAGCATAGTCTGCCGGTTTTCCAAATACGTGACCGTCCAGCACGACAATAGTATCAGCACCAATAATTACATCATTGTACTTCGCACATTTGGCAATAGCAACCGCTTTATCGCAGGCATGCGCAACAGCCAGTTCGTGTGGCGGCATATCTTTAGTATTATCTTCTTCAACATCGCTGACTATAATATCGAAGTCCAGACCAATTAATTCTAAAAGCTGTTGCCG
>JAQSXM010000049.1 GCA_029256645.1 Sporomusa sp.
TAGATGCCCAGACGCTCGCCGCCTCTAATCATATGACGGGTATCAACACCATAGCGGCGCATTTCGTTAACTGCAGCCTGGCCGATAGGATTCTCCGGAACCTTAGTTACAAATACAGCGTCTTCGCCATAGTTAGCCAACGATACGCATACATTGGCCTCGCCGCCGCCATAAACTGCTTCAAAACTGGGGGTTTGTTCAAAACGCTGGTAGCCAACCGGGGCCAAACGGAGCATAATCTCACCAAAACATACGACTTTCTTCACAATATCCACCTCTTAAAATATAGTTAAGTATTAGTTATCCGATATTACTTGCCGCGAGCCTGACGAACTTTTTCAATAAATTGTTTACCAATCTCGGTAATTGACTCATAATCACCCTTTTTGGCACCGGCTGTTAGATTGCCGCCAACACCGACAGCCACACAACCAGCTTTAATCCAGTCTTGCACATTGTCAAGGCTAACACCACCTGTCGGCATAACCGGAGCCTGAGGCAACGGTCCTTTAAGCGCTTTTACGAATGATGCGCCCAAAGCCTCCCCGGGGAATAGTTTAATAATATCAGTACCGGCCTCCATGGCTTCAACAACTTCTTTGATTGTCATGCAACCAGCCATAATTGGTACTTGATAACGGTTACACAGTTTAACTGTTTCAGCATTAAATGACGGGCTGACAATATACTGGGCACCTGCCAGAATGGCGACACGGGCAGTCTCCGGATCAAGTACTGTACCTGCGCCAATAATTATTTCACCATTTTTATAGGTAGCGGCAAGATCCTTAATTACCTCGGCAGCACCTGGTACAGTAAAAGTAATCTCAATCGCGGCAACTCCACCTTTAAGGCAGGCATCAGCAATTTTTACAGCCTGTTCGGAAGTCTCAGCGCGAACAACAGCAACTACGCCAGAATCCATAATTTTTTGAAGCACATTCAATTTTGGTATCATTTAAATCAATCCTTTCTTTGTGTAAATCGGTTTAGGAAACCGGTTTACAAGACTAATACCTGCTTATATTAGCTATTTTTTTAAATATTCCTGCTACATTTTGGCACGATCTCAATAAAATTATACATTCCCTCTTTACCCAGGGTACGTCTTAAGCTGGCATTGACTTGTGCTGTCCCGCAGAGGTATAATTAACATATAAATATACATATAATGGAGGCAAACTAATATGGATATTGCAGCGCTTTCTTCAGCAGTCTCGCAAGCGAGTGTTAGTAATCAGGCCAATATTTTAGTCATGAAAAAGGTTATGGACACTGCCGACACCCAAAGCCAGGGTCTACTTGAGTTGCTCCCGGCAACTTCCCGTATCTCACCGTCCCATTTAGGCAACAGCATTGATATATCTGCGTAGATTGTGTGGGAACTTCTGGATTAGCCAGAAGTTTTTTGTATTTCACGCTTTTTAGTGTAAAATTAACTATTTAGAAAGTGCAGGATGTATGAATAAAGTATATGCGCTTATAGGTCCCCCAGCTTCTGGCAAGACCAGTATTCAAAAAATTCTTGCCCAATACGGCATTCCCGAAATGATTAGCCATACTACACGCAAACCCAGGACTGGCGAGCAACACGGTATTCATTACTATTTTGTGAGTAAGGAAGAGTTCCAGAATACGGAGATTATTGAACGGGTTGAATACTCTGGCTGCTTGTACGGACTAAGCAAGGCCGAGGTATTAGACAAAGTCAACCGTTATCCGGTCAGCACAGTAGCCGTTGATACGCAGGGCTTTACCCAAATGAAAAAACTACTCGCCAACAGGGTTGAGTCGATATTCATTATGGTCGACTATGATACAGTTATTAGCCGGATGTTAGATCGCGGCGATAATAATGATCTGCTCAATAGCCGCATCGAGTACGCCAACACTACTGGCGAGTTTAACAACTGGCAAATGGCCAACTATGTCGTAAAGAACACGGGTTCATTGGAGGCAGCAGTACATCAGGTACTGGCAATTGCCGGCATGATGACACCGCCGCCAAAAACTGCTGAATAAAGAGAAAAGCCGCCAATGGCGGCCTTTTTTTTTGCAGTATCAATCAATGGCTAACACGAAGGCAAATCGGGGAACCTCCTTACCTTCAATTATAATATGCTCACAAAACATGGCCTTGGGTCTTACCCACAGGCCATATTCTCCATAGAGGGCCCGATAAACCACCATCTGTTCAAGGTTTTCACTGTGTGCAGCCTCACCAATCACTTGGTATTGCTTGCCCTTATAGTGCCGGTAAATACCGGGTTTTATCTTATCCGGCGCTGCTTCAGTCATATTCAGTCTCCTTAGCCCTGTTAGTGCAGAACAGGCGATACTTTTTTATATACCAGCATCGTAATTGCCGAAACAAGTATTCCTTTAAATAGGTTAAACGGTACTATGGCAAAAACAATAAACGTTTTTAAATCAATAATTAGCGGATTAGCCACTCTGCCCATATTTACAATGGCTTCAGGCGGTAGGTGTAGCGCAACTTGATATAAGGGTATAAGTACCCAGTAATTCAAGGCCGCTGCCGCCAGCGTCATAGAAACCGTCCCGGCAATCAGCGCAATCACTGCCCCTGTCCGATTCTTTTTACATTTATATACGAAAGCGGCAGGCACAACCAGAGATGTTCCCACTAAAAAATTGGCCATCTCACCAATACCGGCCGTCTGTGTGCTGCTCAAATGAATCAGATTTTTCAGCAGTACAATCAGGCACCCGGCGAGCGGCCCAAGTGCAAAAGCCCCTATAATGGCCGGTATTTCACTAAAATCCAGTTTCAAGAAACCAGGCATAAAGATAACCGGTAGCTCCAATACCATCAAAATTGCAGCTGCACTAGCAAGTATTGCAATTCGCGTTGTATAAGCCAAATTAGTATGCAATTTTCAGCCTCCTTACTTCAATTCAATGGCATGACTCTTATCGTCAATAGTATCCTGTAACAATAAATCAATGCAACGCTTGAGGATTATCTAATACAGAATTATGTAATGCCACAGCAACAAATTCAGTTAGCGCAGTTTCCAGCACAGTCTCATGCACTGCCATAATATCAGAAATCTCCACCCCGTGACGAATACTCATATATTCGAATACCCGTGACAGTCCCTCAGCATAAATACCCTGAACTTCTTCCGGCATTTTACCTCTAAGCACATCATAGTAGAGTATCCCATAACGCTTACTAATATCTTGTAAATGGAGGGCCAGCAAATACTTATAATCTTCTATCAGATCAGTCATTGGTCTCCTGCCTTTCTCCTGTCGTTAGCTCTACGCAGTTTGTCCGCTTACGTAGAACTGTAATAGGCTTTGCTTAAGTTTATGTATTCGCACCGAATTGCAAAATCCCTACATACTATCTAACAAATAAATCTTGAGACAACAAATGCCCTTACAGTCATCGTGCGAATATACGAGCGGCAAAACTATGGCAATTCACAAGGAGTTAACATTCTATTTGTTGAACTCTATATTGATCATTCTGACGCAATTATGGAGGTTATTATGAAGAATGCCAAGTTCATGTTAGTTTTATTTGTTTTATTTGTCTTTACAGCAGTAACCAATACTGACCAAGTAAAAATATTTTCCGAGCCAACACCGTCAAGCATGGTTATTGAGGTTCTACGATTAGGCGATGTTGTGAAGGTCTATGAAAAATCACCGGACGGACAATACTTCGAGGTCGAGCACAAGGGAAACCACGGCTGGATAATCTTTAAATATCTAAGTCCAAAAGACCATAGATATAGCACTGAGACATAATGCCCCAGTGCTATCAACTACCTAGCCTATAGTTTCTTATATGCCATCGCCATAAAGCCCGCTTAAATCACCCGACTCGTTTAATTGATTAAGGTCAAAGGGTGTACCCTGATATACATAATAATTAAGCCAGTTTGAAAATAGCAAATTGGCCGCACTCCGCCAACGCACTACCGGTGTTTGCCGTGGGTCGTCGTTAGGGTAATAATTATCGGGGATGTTGATTGGCAGTCCCTGGGCAACATCCCGGTCATATTCAGCTTTAAGCGTTAGTGGATCATATTCTGAATGACCGGTAATAAACAGATGCCTGTATTTTTTATCAATGATTGCATAGATGCCGGCTTCTGCCGATTCCGAGAGAATACATAGTTGCGATACCTTCTTAATGTCTTCCCGTCTTACCTCAGTATGCCGGGAATGAGGCGCATAGAAAATATCATCAAAACCACGAAACAGCATTTTCTCCTTTATATTGACAGTGTGGGGAAAAACGCCAAACATTTTCTTCGCTAGATCATATTTAGGAATACCATAGTGATGATACAAAGCCGCCTGGGCTCCCCAACAAATATGGAGCGTTGAATATACATTACGTCTGCTCCAATCCATAATCTCACATAATTCATCCCAATAAACGACCTCTTCAAATGGGATTTGTTCCACAGGTGCCCCGGTAATAATCATGCCATCATACTTGCGGTCTTTTACGTCATTAAAGGTTTCATAAAATTTAACCAGATGCTCCTGTGACGTATTCTTTGGTTCATATGTTGCTGTATATATGAAATCAAACTCTACCTGTAGCGGAGAATTTCCCAACAAGCGGAGTAATTGTGTCTCTGTGACAATTTTAGTTGGCATTAGATTTAATAATAAGATACGAAGCGGACGTATGTCCTGCGCATAGGCACGATCCTCGTCCATTGCAAAAATATTTTCCTTTTCGAGGATGTTGACAGCCGGCAAATTATTAGGAATTTTTATAGGCATATTTCCCGCTCCTTTGTGTTAAGTCTCTGCTTATAGGACATATTTCTTTTACCAGTTCCAGATGCGGATACCCAAAAGGCCCTATTTGCCGAAATTAACAAATAAAGCCTTTTTAAAGCATTTTTTTATATTTTTAAAACTGGAACAGAGCAGTAAAACCTAAATCAAATTATTACAAACATTATACCTGTTCCCCGGAAAACATTCAATACCACTTAGTACATGCTACCAAGTTAATTCTGCGATTGGCTGTAAACGGCAAAGGAAGTGTCGGCTATTTCCTTGCCGCCTTTTAGACTTATGCATCAAAATAAGCGCACAAAAAGAAAACACTTGAAAGCTCCAAGCGTTTTCTTTCCTCTTCTTCGTTTGTAACCTAAAGCCCCTACTAGCCTGATCTGTAATATCCAATTGCTTACATCCATCAATCTGCTTTTGAATCGAATCCCAATCTTCTGAATAAATTACAGTAACGTCGCGGCATCCTGAATTGTAAAGATGAGTTCATCGTTTTGCGCCACTGCTTTGCCGGTAAGACGATAACCGGGTTTCCCTGAAACTACGGCTACTTGCAGGCAACCAGTTTCCACCAGATTCTCGCGCGTTTTCTCCATCTTATACACGCCAAACACCAGCTGACTTGCCTCTGTAATCTGCTTTACTTTTCCCACTACGATCAAATGAGGCTCTCCCTCTTTTGATACAGATGCTAAGGCCACGAAAGGAGATGTCAGAATCACTTCCTTCATATCGGTAGTAAGAACGGCAAGATTACTGTTAGCTTTCAATTCATTACTCATGTTTATCACTCCTCAATTAGTTATTTAGTATCTAATATTAGAGTACTTCTTTAAAACAGGATAAGCTATTAACTATTTAACACTTTCAAAATTAAAAACATTTATTTTTTAGAATATAATATCTTTTCTCCCGCAAAACGTAATTCTTTGCAGTCAGTTCTGTGATCGACTGTGAGACCATTACCCTTGATGCACCCACTAAAGCGGCAATCTCCTGTTGGGTTAAAGGAATAGTGATACGGGTTCCCTCAGCGCAATCCTCACCATATTCACGCGCCAAACGTATCATCAATCCCAATATTTTCTCCTGCGTTGACTGTCGATTGGCATCAGACACTTGCTCCCATACATGATAGAGGCGCTCATTCAGATTCCTGATAACCGCTAGTGCAAGGTCTGGTTCCTTTTTAACTAATTTTTCAAATGTACACCGGTCAATACTGCAGACTTTAGCATCTTCCAACGCGATCGCAGTTGCCACTTGAATGGCATCCCGGCGGAATAATGCTGTTTCTCCCAGCATCTCACCAGTGCCTACGATCTGCAAAATTGTTTCATTACCGTCTTCAGTCATTCGCAGTAATTTAAAACTGCCCTCTTTGATCACGTAAATGCTGTCTGCCGCTTCCCCTTGCTGGAATAAAGCATGCCCTTTTCTAATCTGTTGTTTATTCGCAGCCCAGCAAATATGCTTGAAAAATCCCATACTTAATCCGGAAAATAGCGCACTATCACGTAAACATAAATGTCCTTTATTATTCATAAAACACGTTCTATCCTCTACTATTTACTCTTGTTTTATTGCAAATTGATTTATAAATATTTTCTATCCTGTTAAATGGTTTACATCTTTAGCTGCAAATAAACTATATAATAAAATCAGAAAAATTAGTGAATATTCCCAAAGGTTTTAAATTCTATAAAATCCCTACATATAACATTGGGAGGCAAATTAAATGGCAAATAAACTACTGTGCTGCGAAATATTACGCAACGAAATTGAGCAGCTCCTACAAGGAAACACGGTTAAAATTCAATACCTTGAAGCTGGTTTGCACGCAGATTTTAAAAAAATGGAACACGCTATCAAAGCTGGCCTGGAAGAAATGGGTAACAGTGATGATGTGTTATTAGGTTTCGGAACAATGTGTCATCCGGGGATGGAGAATCTCGCTGCTGACTATGGCACAAACACATTACAAGCAAAAAACTGTATCGAAATGCTGCTGGGAGATCAATTAAAAGAGCTGGATGCCCAATCGAAAACCTTTTATATAACCAGTGGCTGGCTTGAAAACTGGCGCAAAATATTTATCGAGCAGCTTAAGTGGGACAGCATTGATGCTCGACAAAATTTCGGGTTTTATGACCGTATTCTTTTACTTGATACCGGCCTAATTCCGCTAGAGGATGAGCATATACTGGATTTTTTTGAGTATACACAGGTACCTATTGAGATTATGTCCATCGAACTGGATAACCTCAAGAAGTTGCTTTTTGCTAATCTTGATTAACTAAAAGTAGCCTGCCGCATTCCTGGCAGGCTACTTTTCCTTTATAAAAACAATTTGACAAACCAACATCTGAATACCTCCCATAAAATGATATAACCCTTCACCATCATTTTATCTTATAAGGACGCAAAATTCTGTAAACTGCTTTACATATAAGACAAGTAATTACATCAATGAGGTTGATTAAGGATTGTAATACGGTGTCCGTCAATATGCACCAGTTTCTCCTTGCGTAATTCGCTTAATACATTAGTAACCATAACTCTTGATGCGTTAACAAGGCTGCCGATATCCTGGTGAGTTAAATCAATACAAAGGGTTGAGCCTGCCGCTGTGGGAATACCGTATTTTTCAGCCAGCCTGTATAAGAGATCAATGATACGGCCTCTAACATCCATAAAGGCAATACGCGACAAATGCTCAGAATAGTTATTTGCTTTTTGGACCAATTGTTGAATAATCGCTAAAGAGGTCTGTGGGTTTTGTAAAAGTACAGAAAACAGTTCCTTAGTACAACAACAAATAAAGGTATCCTCCAAAGCCGTAGCATTCATAGTATGTATAGCATTCTCAAAAAACATGGACTCACCCAGAATATCTTCCGACTTAAACAAGTCCAGCGTAAGTTCTTTACCGTCTTCAGAAGTTTTAAATAGCCTTACCCGCCATATTTGATTAAATAAATGCTATCTGCCGCTTCGCCTTCCCGAAAAATAAATTCATTTTTTTATGTTTTTTTCAGCGCCAACCTTCCGACTGCTTCCCGTTCAGCCGAGGTTAACGCAGAGAAAATCTCTAAGTCTTTCATACACTTTGTTTTCACAAATTGCCCATCCCCTTTGTCTATCACTGGCTTACCTATCTTAATAGTCTGTTTTGCCTCTTTTTTGTTATCTTAGGTTCTATTTCCTGCTTGACCACTATCCCCCGCAACACCCGTAATCTTATCAAAACAGGAAATAGAAGCATCAACTTTGCATTACAGAAAGTGATGCTCCCGTTGTAAAAAACGTAGCTTTATTAGCGAACTACTGTCCCTTGTCAAAATTCAACTTAAAGCCCATTTCATCTGGCTTTACCTGCAATAAGCGAACATGCTGAAACTGTGGTGCAGATGTTAGGCTAGTAATAATTTCTTTTAGCTCTGCTTGCATTCTACAGCCAAGGATGACCTCCTTGATTGCGGCAGCAGGAAACTGAAACAGATAGACCGAAAAGGGTTGTGCGTGAATAATCTTATCAGCATCTTGAAGCGGACGTGCAATTCTCCATTCCTGCTCATATGCCCACTGGGTACTCTTTACCATGAACAGTTCCACACCTGACATCTCAATTGGTAAAACAGGCCTACTCTCCCGGTACTCAACCTTTCGCAAATGACCAAGTTCATTATCAGGGCCTGCTTGCCGGCAGAAATAGGGATGCGTAGAATCAAAGCCAATAACATATCCTTCATGGCTAAACGCATAATGAGCCCACATCAGGAGATTATCCGGTTTTTCTGTTAAGGATAAGATACCCAGTGTCTCATTAAATTTATTATCCAAGATTTTGCGAATCGCTGGGTTTACAAATTTCATCAGCCCTAAAACATTATTTGAACCTTCGATTTTTCTTTGTCTGGTAAATTCCTGAACCTGGTTATATGGCACAGCGGGCCGACGCTCTGACGGTATATCCTCATATATTTTTCGAACTGCCTCTCGCACTATTTCTTCAAGTATAGGTTGAGTATTTATTTTCTCAGATAGTTTGCTTATATATGGCTTGCATTCAAATGGATCGTTGAAGGCCCCAGGTTGTGTGTACCGAAGTAAGCACTCCTGTAAAACGTCGATTCTCCCTGGAGCAAGATATTTATATAATAACACAACGACAGCACACCTCCATAAAAATTAAGATACCAATACCTATTTTCTTAGGATATTGGCATCTTCTCCGTAGTATATAAAGTATCCTGCTGTTTTTTTAGAATTATCTAAATAATACTAATTTTGGGGCTTCACCTTTAGTCAGTCAGTTTTATGATGATGTTTTAGCTTTAAATATCTTATCCATAATTTCTTTATATTATTTTTTTTGAAAGGTTTACAGACATAATCGGTTGCCCCTATGTCTAAAGCTTCTCTAATCAGAGACTAGTCTCATACCCCAGAGACCCCTTACAACTCCTGAAAATAATAAAAAGCACCTTATAGTTATTAGTGCTCAACAAATGCTTCTTGCTTAAAGATGAGAACTGGAATCATTACTATTTATAGAATATATCTAATTACATCACTTTTCTATTACTCTGCCAGTAAATTTTTCAGTCAAAAAAGAGTATCCCTCATCTATATGAGATAAGAATACTCTTGAACTCAGTTCACAGTAATTATTTCAGTTTTGCTCTAAATTGCTTCTGCGTTGTAGTGCAATATAACAGCCACAGTTCTTTTACCATTAATTATATAATTCATGGGAGCTATCCGCTCCTCACAAACTTCCTTTTCATGATTAAATTCGTTACCCTACCAAAGATTTATCAATAAGGTTTATAAGAATCCGCACTCCATAACCAAGTGCATCTATGTTAAACTGCATCGCAGGGTGATGCAAACCTGGTGTTAGATCGGCGCCTAACCCGATATAACACGTTTTTAGTCCAGACTTTGACTGCTTATAAAAATGAAAATCCTCACCACCTGGGGTATGGATACCGGAAATTAGCCCTTCCGGCCCCAGGATTTCTTTGATAGCTTCTCCCGCCCTGTTAATAAGATCAACATCATATTCCGCAGCCGGGACAAATCCCCTAATCCGGGTAACCGCCGTAGCCCCGATCGTAGCTGCCGCTGCAACCACGGCCCGTTTGGTTTTCTCAGTCAATTCATCCATTATCTCATTATGCTGAGCCCTGAGGTCCAGGGCCAGCTCCGCCCGGTCCGGAACAGCGTTAAGTGCTTGCCCGCCAGCATGCAGTTTAGTGACCTTAACCGAAGCTGGCACAGTGGGGTTAACATGAATGGCGTTAACGGCATGTACCACAGCCGCAGCCGCATCAATAACATTGATCCCCAGGTGAGGCCTGGCCCCATGGGCGGCAACACCGCTAATTTCGGCCTCGATAATGGCACTGGCGCCGTGGTAAAGGGCCGGGGTCGCCTGACCAAGCCGTGCTTCCTCAATCGGTCGCAAGTGAATACCCAAAAGCATATCCACGTCGGTTACAGCCCCGGCCGCAATCATTTCTTGCGCCCCCCCTAAGGTTTCTTCAGCAGGCTGAAAGATTACCTTTAGTATCCCTTTGGAGATACCCTTGGCGGCAATAGCCTGGGCCACAGTCAGCACCATCGCCGAGTTGGCATCATGCCCGCAGGAATGAATAGCACTTTCCTGCCCCGCCACACAATGGGCCAAGGCATCCATATCAGCCCGGATGGCCACTACCGGCCCGGTTTGTGAACCGGTTAATATGCCAATTACACCGGTCCCGCCGATTTGATCGGTAACCTTATATCCGGCTTGCCGCAAGCCTGCCGCCAAAAATGCAGCTGTCTGCTGCTCTGCAAAACCAAGTTCCGGCAGTTGGTGTAAAACCTCATAGTTTTCAATAACCTTAGACTCAATATCCAGCATAGTATCACCTCGCCCCAAATTCATAATGTTATATAGATGGATAACTTATTCAGTTACGCGCCCTATCCGGCCTATTACATAGTTTCAGGGCGGAAGGTTTCGCTATATAATGTATATTTATCGATCCGGTCCCGGCGTAGCATATAGCCGATACCAGGACGGTCAGGGACATGAATAACACCATCATGAACGGTAACCTCGGGTTCAATCAGATCTTCTTCCCAATAGCGGCTGGAAGCAGCAGTGTCGCCAGGCAAAGTAAACCCGGCCAGGGTAGTAATGGCCACATTATGAGCCCGGCCAATTCCCGATTCAAGCATACCGCCACACCAGACCGGTACCCCCTTACCCACACACAGGTCATGGATTGCTTTGGCCTCAGTAAGCCCCCCTACCCTGCCAATCTTAATATTAATGATCCGGCCACTACCCAATGCCAGCGCTTTACGTGCATCCTCTACCGAATGAATACTTTCGTCAAGACAAATAGGCGTCTGTAACTGCTTTTGCAATACCGCATGGTCAATGATGTCATCATGGGCCAAAGGCTGTTCAATCATCATCAGGTTATATTCATCCAGGGCGACCAAGCGGGCCGAATCGGCCAGTGTATAGGCCGAATTAGCATCAGCCATCAGCTGTATTGCCGGAAAGCGTCGTCTGACCGCGGCCACTATATCAACATCCCAGCCTGGTTTTATTTTTATTTTGATCCGTTTATAGCCTGCTGCAACATATTTTTCCACCTGAGCCAACAGCTTATCAACCGAACTTTCAATCCCCAGGCTAATACCTACGTCAATAACAGCCCGCTCTCCCCCCAAAGCCCGGTACAACGGTATGTTTTCTGCCATAGCATAGAGGTCCCACACAGCCCCCTCAAGAGCGGCCTTGGCCATATAATTGCGACGGATATGACGGAAGATGCCGGCTACGTCCCGGGGATGGCCTGGCGTCTGCTGCCAGAGTAAAGGAATTAGAAATTCCTTAAGCATCAGCCACACTGTGCCCACAGTTTCTTCATTATAAAGTGGTGCTTTCATAGCTACCGCCTCGCCCCAGCCTGAACGCCCTTCCACATCTTTGACTTCCACCAGAATAAAATCCTTATCCCACTCGGTCCCAAAACTTGTGGTAAACGGCGTCTTCATCCGCATCCGCATCGCACGTAAGGTAATAGCCGCTAATTGCATTCTCATCATCCCTATCCTTTTAATCTTTTTTCCACGGCGGCCGGGGCAGCCCCAACTGCTCCTGCCGTACTAAAATATATTCATTAGCCGGAGTCTCCGGTAAACGCCGGAAGCCAGCCACGACCCATCCGGCGTCAAACAGGGAAACAAACGTATGCCTTGTCAGCAAGCGCCAGGCTTTGGCCAACGCAACATCCTGTACTTTGATTGCCTGGATGTCTGCCGGCACCGTCACTGTTACCCGAACCACTTTGTCAAGAGATTCAACCGACAACCCGGCCTCGCCAACCGGTTGAATCAGACTTTCGCCGCAGCGTCGCCACCGGATAGCCTGATATTCTTTACCTGAAGGTAATACCAGTTCTTTCGGCTGTTCTAACCACCAGGCTACTTGAAAACGGTCTGACGGCAACCCCTGATTGAGATTATCGTTCATCTCCCCGTAACAGTTGACAATATATGTTGAGCAGACGGCCCCCAGCTTACTAATATTAAGATTGGCATTGACTGATTCCAGCGGATCATAAGTCCAGGTAACCAGAGAATAGCCAGCAGCTCTCGCCGCCTCGGCCTGAGCCAGCTTTAATCTTTCCCCTAGGCCACGCTGGCGCCATCCTTCCCGTATTCCCAGCATATGGGAACACAGATAAGCCTGCTTGTTAAGATAACCGGGAAAACTATACAAAAGCCCTACCATGAGGCTGCCAACGAAAGCCCCTACCAGAATACCGCCATTTTTAGCTACCGTTACCACCTGGTGTAATGGTAAAGAATGCGGCATCTGCCAAACCAGGTGCTCCAATTCCTGCATCGCATAAAAATCCTGCAGCCTGTCAGGAGTAATAGTCCTCAATTCGATGCTTTCGTCTTGGCTCAGGCTATTATTACCACTGCTCATTGTTCTTCCCAAACCTCTCTTATGTAAAATTCCAATAGCAGGCCCTATAAATTGAGAGAAAGTACTATAACTTCTTCTAAGT
>JAQSXM010000050.1 GCA_029256645.1 Sporomusa sp.
GAGAATCAGCGCTAAAAAAAGTCGTTTGCGGGGCCTATGTACTACATCAATCATATTTGCCACCTTCTATTCAAATAGGTTGCCTACGGTCAGGCAATAGCCGCAAACACAGTCACTTGCCTTCATTCGTCGTTTAGATTCAGGCTGTACCTCAAGTAGTTCTATGGTTCCCTTACCAGTCTCGACAACAAGCCCTTCTTTGGTTATTTGCACAACGCGGCCTGGTTCTGTACAAGGCTGTGACTCATCATAAACATTAGTCTTCCAGATTTTCATTGATTTATTTTGAAAACTGCAGTACGCTACCGGCCAGGGATTGAGTCCGCGCACCAGATTGTGGAGGGCAACTGCCGGCTGGTGCCAGTCAATACGTTCGGTAGCCCGGTCAAGCATTCGGGCATAAGTAGCCTCAGCCTCGTTTTGCAGGTGACGTGGCGCATGGCCGGCTGCTATTTGTTTTAGGGTGTCTGCAAGTACAGCAGCGCCTAAATCTTTGAGTTTATCGTGGAGGCTGCCAGTTGTGTCTGTGGGCAGGATTGGCAGTTCGGCTTTTAAAATCATGTCACCGGTGTCCATACCGACATCCATATACATAGTGGTAATCCCAGTTATCGTCTCTCCGTTAATGATGGCCCAATGAATAGGCGCTGATCCTCGATATTGGGGTAATAATGAGGCGTGCACATTAATGCAGCCATAGGCTGGAATATCTAAGATTCTCTTAGGGAGGAAATGACCAAAAGCGACAACAATAATTATATCAGGAGCGAGTGCGGTTATCTGGTTGTAGAAGTCATCTGTCCTAATGCTCTCAGGCTGCAAAACCGGTAAATTATATGCCAGCGCTGTTTCTTTAACCGGTGAATTAGCAAGCTTCTGACCGCGGCCTTTCGGACGGTCAGGCTGAGTGACAACAGCGGTTATATAATAACCTTCTTTAACCAGCATTTCTAAACACGGTACAGCAAAATCCGGTGTCCCCATAAATAATGCACGTAATTTTCCCATTCTATTACCCCTTGCGCATGGTTTTGGCTAATTCAATAAATAAAATACCGTTAAGATGGTCTATTTCGTGCTGTAGAGCACGGGCCAAAAGACCTGAGCCGTTAATCTGAATTTGCTTGCCGCTCCTGTTTAAGGCCTCTACGGTAACTGTAGCATATCTTTCAACCTCACCACACATACCGGGGACGCTTAAGCAACCCTCTATACCGGTTTCACAGCCTTCTTTGGCAACAATGACCGGGTTAATGAGCTCAATTAGGCCTTCACCAACGTCTATAACGACGATGCGTAAAGACACTCCGACCTGTGGCGCGGCTAACCCTACGCCATCAGCGTCATACATGGTTTCGGCCATATCATTAAGTAAGTGTCTAATTTTGCGGTCAATCCTGTCGACAGGCACTGCCAATTCTTTTAATATCTTGTCGCCTGCTTTTCTAATTTCCATTACCGACAATGTGTATACCTCCTCTTACCTATCAGACCATTAAAAAAATTTTACCATAGTTTCTTTTGTCGGGAAAGTAGCTAGCTCAGACTAAAGAACATTAACCGGGTCAATGTCGACTATGATGTCGCGGCGACAGGCTATACTTAAGATGGCTAGCTGGTTGGTTACTTTGGACAAAACCTGAGTTTTTATGAGGATATTAACACGAAAGACATCTTTTATTTTATTAACAGAAGCCGGAAATGGACCAATAATTGAAGTATCTGCCATAGCTAATGCCTGAGTAAGCTCTGCTGCCAATTGGTTAGCATTACGGTGAACAGTTACCTCGTCAGCGGCATGAACAGTTATTTTCACTAAATTTGCGTAAGGTGGATAGTTTAACTGATGGCGGAAGGAAATTTCATTTTGATAAAATGTCAGATAATTATGGTCTGCGCCGGCGGTTATGGCATAGTGTTCCGGGTTATAGGTCTGCATGACTACCCGGCCGGTTTTGGTGCCACGCCCGGCCCGCCCAGCCGCCTGAGTCAGCAGGGAAAAGGTTTTTTCAGCTGCGCGGAAATCGGGTAAATTAAGGGCAGTATCTGCCGAGATAATGCCAACTGCCGTTACATTGGGGATGTCATGCCCTTTGGCTACCATCTGGGTGCCGAGGAGAATATCATACGTTCCGGCGGCGAAGGCAGACAGTATCTTGTCATGAGCCATTTTGCCACCAGTAGTGTCTTGATCCATACGCACAATTCTGGCTGCCGGGAATGAGGCGGCCAGCGCCTCTTCTACCTTTTGCGTACCGGCGCCAAAATAGCGAATATAGCGACTGCTGCATTCCGGGCAGGTATCGGGTACGGTGTGCCGTTCTTGGCAATAATGGCAGCGCAAAACGTTAGCCGGGGCATGATAAACCAGCGAGATGTCACAGTGGCGGCATTTGAGAACATGGCCGCATTCACGACACAGGACAAATGTAGAATAGCCGCGACGGTTAAGCAGGATGATGGCCTGTTCGCTCTTTGCTAACGTTTCAGTCAGCATATCCTGCAGGGCCTGAGAGATGACGCTGCGGCGGCCTTGTGCCAGTTCCTGACGCATATCCACAACTGTAACCGCCGGCATCGGTGTATTGTCCACCCGCTTATTCATAGGAATTAGTGTATATTCCCCTTGGAGTGCCTTGTAATAGGTCTCAACGGCAGGTGTAGCACTGCCAAGCACAACAACAGCTCCGGCCAGTCTCGCTCTGGCTAACGCCACCTCCCGGGCATGGTAGCGGGGTGTTTCTTCCTGTTTATAAGTAAATTCGTGTTCTTCATCTATGATTATTAGACCTAGATGGCTCACTGGGGCAAATAATGCCGAACGGGCGCCAATGACAATTCCAGCGTGGCCTGCCTGCAGACGGCGCCACGCATCATGCCGTTCACCTACAGCCAGTTTGCTGTGCATGACAACAACGTCTTCGCCGAATGCAGCTTTGAAACGGGCGACAATTTGGCTTGTCAGCGCGATCTCCGGTACTAAGACTATCGCTTGGCGTTTAAGCCGCCTTGCCTCGGCGACTGCCTTGATATAGACCAATGTCTTACCACTGCCGGTAACACCATGGATTAAGAATGAGCTGTGAAGTCCGGTGTTTATTGCCGGTACAATTAAACTTAATGCATGAGACTGCTCCGGTGTCAGGTTGACTTCAGGCGATCTCAGGCATCCTCCGGCGTAGCTGTTCCGGAATAATGGTACACGGCGGGTAGTGATGAGACCCTGTTCTGCCAATTTTTTTACAGTATCCTGGGTAATACTGAGGTCGCGTAATTGAGTGGCGCTGAGCTCATCCTTCGTATGTAACAGCGCGCTGAGCAACCGGCGTTGTGCTCCCTTGGTTTTGGGGAGGTTTTGCTCAATTTGCGCGGCTGCTTCCCTGCTTACAGCTAAATTAATCAGTGTTGTTTCGTTGGCCTTACCACGTTTGCTTACCGTGTCGGCATTGACAATTAGTTTATGCTGTAAAAAGAATTTTATCATGGCGTCCGGGTTAATTGCCAGTTTAGCAAAGTCAGTTAGTGTGATAGGGCCATGTTCATATATGTAGGTAAGCGCAGTACGATACTCTTCCGGTTTATTGCTTAGTAAAGCGGCGGTCTGCTCAACATCAACGCCGTCAGGAGCTTGATAGGCCTTTTGTGTTTTGATACCGGACTGACCGGGAATAAATAGCCGCATGGCTTCACCCAATGAACACAGGTAATATTCACTTAGCCATTTGGCTGTTTCCAGCATATTGCTGTCAAACCAGGGATAATCATCTAAAACATCCAGGATGGGTTTTAAGCCTTCAGTGTTTTCAAGTGCCAAGCCAATGATAAAGCCTTCAACCTTACGGTTGCTAAAAGGAACAAGAACCCGTGAGCCCACTCCAATACCGGGTAAGTGGGCGGGAATAATATAAGAGAACGGCTTATCAAGGCTACGGGTCGGAATATTGACAATAACCTGGGCAGTATTTGACATGTTTTCACCACTTATTCGAATAAAGAGAAGGGGACTGTGCAGTCCCCTCTTTAATTATAGTTATATATTCGCTTTTTAATTGTCAAATACCTGCTACCGGTTTTCAGGGTAATGAGCGGCCATTTCCCATTCAAGCCCGGTGTCCATCGGCAAACGCTTAAAAAAACGTTTGGTACGGTGCCTTCGCAGCGGCGAAAAATGGAGCTTCATTAAGCGCACTTCCTAGCCCTGGATGGAGTAGCCAAGTGATTGTAAGGTTTCTTCAATATATCCGCTAGAGGTAATTGATTCGTCATGGTTGACCGCCACTTGATGGGAAGTTAAGTCCACCTTGACTGAGGAAACACCGTGAAGATGGGACAATGTATGCTCAATACGATCCCGGCAGTGGTCGCCTTTGAGGCCCCCAACACGGTAAATGGATTGTTTGGTATTTTTCTGTGTAGCCAACGGAATACCTCCCTTTTTACTGAAGTGAATGTCCAGCATTGTTAGTATTACCATTGGTTAATAATTAATTAGTTATATATTAGCTTCTTTACGCAGAACCTCAGCTTTGTCGGTTTGTTCCCAGGGCAGGTTAACATCAGTGCGGCCAAAATGACCATAGGCGGCAGTCTGACGATAGATAGGACGCCTGAGATCAAGGGATTTAATAATACCCGCCGGCCTTAAATCAAAGTGTTTATTAATGAGTTCGACAATTTTCTGCTCAGCAATCTTAGCTGTACCAAAAGTTTCCACCATTACAGAAACCGGACGGGCAATACCAATGGCATAAGCCAACTGAATTTCGCATTTGTCCGCTAAGCCTGCGGCAACAACATTTTTGGCTACGTAGCGGGCAGCGTAAGCAGCCGAACGGTCAACCTTTGTTGGGTCTTTGCCCGAGAAAGCGCCGCCACCATGCCGGGCCATACCACCATATGTATCTACAATGATTTTACGGCCTGTTAAACCGGCATCACCTTGCGGACCACCGACTACAAAGCGGCCGGTAGGATTGATGTAATATTTTGTTTTGGCATCTAAGAGCTGCTCAGGAACGATGGGGATGACAACTTTAGCAATAAGGTCTTTCTCAATTGTTTCACGGTCTACTTCAGGGCTATGCTGAGTAGAAACAACGATAGTGTCTATACGCACTGGTTTGCCATCCTCGTACTCAACAGTGACCTGGGTTTTGCCATCAGGACGAAGGTAACCGAGTTCACCGTTTTTACGGACTTCAGACAACCGGCGGGCCAGTTTATGGGCTAAAGCGATGGGTAACGGCATATATTCGGGGGTTTCGTTGGTGGCATAACCAAACATCATGCCCTGATCACCAGCACCAATTGCTTCAATAGTATCCATGTCGCCCTGTTTGGCTTCTAAGGCCTTGTCTACCCCCATAGCAATATCCGGTGATTGCTCATCAATTGAGGTCAACACACCACAGGTTTCGCCATCAAAACCATATTTGGCGCGAGTATAGCCGATATCCTTGATGGTTTCCCGGACAATTTTGGGAATATCCACATAGCAAGTAGTAGTAATTTCTCCCACTACATGCACAATACCGGTAGTTACCAGTGTTTCGCAGGCTACCCGGGCCGACGGGTCATGAGCCAGAATAGCGTCAAGAACACTGTCAGAAATTTGGTCGGCGATCTTATCAGGATGGCCTTCAGTTACAGATTCAGATGTAAAGAGCACACGTTTTTTTTCCAAAATAACAATCCCTCCTAGTTTGATCTAAAAAAGAAAAACCCCCGCAAGGGAGGCGTGATTTTTCACTCCCATCTTACGGTCTTGCCGCCGGAATTGGCACCGTTTTCAGCAGATAATACTACTAAATGGTTGCCGCGGTTTCATCGGGCCAGTCCCTCCACCAACTCTTGATGAGTATAAGATATTCAATTTTCACATCAGAAAAATTTTAATCTAATTTTGAAAAAAAATCAAGTAGAATTTGTCAGCATTGCACATATTTTGTCTATAATAATCTCTGCCACCTGATATTTACTTTGCTGAGGCAATTCTTCCACCATACCGTCTTTGTGGATAACCTTGACAATATTAGTGTCAAGGTTAAAGCCGGCGCCAGGTAATGTGACATCATTAGCAACGATCATATCAAGATTTTTGTTAAGCAATTTTTCGTGGGCGTGTGCAATAAGATCTTCTGTTTCAGCTGCAAAGCCAATCAATAGCTGCTGCTTTTTTCGTTGGCCTAACTCGCGCAGGATATCCGGGTTTTTAATGAGATTCAGGGTTAGAGTGTCGCCGGTTTTCTTTATCTTTTGCTCAGCCGCCAATTCGGGGCGATAGTCGGCAACGGCGGCCGCTTTAATTACAACATCAACAGTGTCAAACTCAGCTAAAACCGCATCGTGCATTTCTGCGGCTGTTTCTACCCGTTTTATGGTAACGCCAGGTGGCGAGGGTAACGCTGAAGGGCCGGAAATTAGAATAACCTCGGCACCGCGGGCAACTGCAGCCTGGGCCAGTGCATAGCCCATTTTGCCGCTGGAACGGTTGCCGAGATATCTGACAGGGTCGATGGGTTCCCGCGTGCCAGCGGCAGTAACCAGCAGGCGTTTGCCGGTCAGTTCATGTCTGGTATGTAAGAGCGAAATTAAGTTTTCAACAATTACTGCTGGTTCTGGTAAGCGGCCAGGACCTTCGATCCCACAAGCTAACATGCCGGTGGCAGGTTCAATAATATGATACCCCAAGCCCTTCAATTTTGCTAAGTTTTGTTGAGTAATCGGGTTAAGAAACATATTCGTATTCATGGCTGGTGCCAGCACAACGGGTGCTGTAGTAGCCATTACTGTAGTGGTGAGCATGTCGTCTGCAATACCGCCTGCTATTTTGCCAATGATATTGGCTGTTGCCGGTACAATAATAAATAAATCTGCGCGAGAAGCCAGTGCGATATGTTGAACATTCCATGTTTTAGGTTCTTCCCACATGTCGGTAATTACCGGATTACCGCTTATCTCACGGAAGGTAAGCGGCGTGACAAATGCAGTGGCGGATTTGGTCATAATGACATAAACATTATGACCGGCTTTTTTTAAACGACTAACAACGTCTACGGCTTTATAGGCTGCAATACCGCCGGAAACTCCCATGACAATAGTATGACCTGCGGACATTGTCTCCTCCTATTTAATACCAGTTTTGGTGCGTTCGTACGTAATCTTTCCTTGGGCAATCTCTTCCAGGGCAATTGTTACCGGTTTGTTGGATTTGGATTCAATCAAAGACGGCTTCCCATCCATAATCTCTCTGGCCCGTTTGGCAGCAAGTACTACCAGTGTGTATTTACTATCAACTTTTTGTACTAAAACATCTAAAGACGGATTAATCATTATGTCTCCCCCTAGCCTATTTACTTGAAGGTGCCACGTGCTCGGTACATATGCATTTTGAATGGTAGAGGCTATCAATTAAATCGGAATTACGTTCTGCCCGAAATTTTTCGGCCGTAATTATGGTTTCAATTCTTTGTACAGCTGCAGCTACCTGGTCATTAACCACAATATAATGATAATTGTGCGCTAGTTTAAGCTCACCGCTTGCACAACTTAAGCGATTTTGGATTACATCAGGACTGTCAGTACCGCGTTTATAAATTCTATCAGCCAGTTCATCGAGTGAGGGAGGGACAATGTACACATAAACACCTTGCGAAAAATTATCTTTTACCTTCATGGCTCCCTGGGTATCAATTTCCAATACGACATCATAGCCGCATTTTAGCTGATCCAGTACATATTGGCGTGGTGTTCCATAGAAATTTCCGTAAACCTCGGCCCATTCCAGTAACTCGCCATTCTCAATCATGGTTTTAAATTGATTTATGCCAGTGAATAGGTAGTTTACCCCATCTACCTCTCCCACTCGCGGCGGGCGTGTAGTGGCTGATATAGAGTATTTCAGACGGGGATTGCTACGCAGCAACTCACGACAAATAGTCCCTTTACCGGTGCCTGATGGACCGGAAATAACAATCAAAATTCCTTGCTGCGCCATAGGCAATCTCCTTTCAAATGGTTATTCGGCAGCTTCATCACTGGTATCTTTGCTGGTTAGACGGTGGGCTACTGTTTCTGGCTGTACAGCCGATAAAATGACATGGTCGCTGTCAGTAATGATAACTGCGCGGGTCCGACGTCCATATGTAGCGTCAATAAGCATCCCACGGTCACGCGCTTCCTGGATAATCCTCTTGATGGGAGCAGATTCTGGGCTGACAATAGAAATAATCCTATTTGCCGATACTATATTGCCAAAACCAATATTAATCAATTTTATATCCACTAAGACTCCCCCTATACGTTTATAGGCTATTAGACGTAAGCTCCTATATTACTCTATGTTTTGGATTTGCTCTCTGACCTTCTCAATCTCACTTTTAATTTCAACGACCACATTGGCAATTGTGGAATCGTTTGCTTTGGAAGCTATAGTATTTGTTTCCCTGTTAATCTCTTGGACAATAAAATCAAGCTTTCGTCCAACCGCTTCAGGTGCTGAAACAGTTGCCTTAAATTGTGATAAATGGCTTTTTAATCTAACAATTTCTTCAGTAACATTAGTTCGATCAGCAAATATAGCTGTTTCCTGGAGCAATCTGGTTTCGTCAGGTTCTGACCCTACCGCGGCTAACAGCTCCCGCATGCGGTTTAGCAGTCTCTCACGGTATTCGACAAGGATTTGTGGCGCCCGCTCTTCCACAGTGGCGATATAAGTGTATAGTTTGCCAACCCGTTCTAAGAGGTCTTGCTCAATATTAGCTCCTTCTGCCTCACGCATTTTCATGAGATTTATAACTGCTGAATCAATGGCCGATGCCAGCTTAGGCCACAGTTGCTCAACGTCTTCTGCTACTTCCTCCACTTTGAGCACATCAGGGTATTTGGAAAGGTGAAAGATATTATCGCTGGTAGGCATTTCAAAAATACCGGCTAATTCTCTCATTGCATTATGGTAAGCCATTGCCAATTCTTTGTCAACCCTTACTGTCCGTTTCTTTTCACCATATTCATCGACTGTGATAAAAGCGTCTATCCGTCCGCGTAAAATTGTATTGGCAATACCGCGGCGGACTTTGTCCTCAAGACTGCCTAACGCTTTGGGCAGTCGAATAACAATCTCGTTATACCGGTGATTTACTGCTTTAATCTCGACAACAATCCGATGGGTCGAATCAATATATTCACCCCGGCCAAATCCGGTCATACTTTTTAGCACGAAAACGGCACCTTCCTTTGCGTATGGTTATTATTGACGAATAATACAATTTTAACCCGTAGATTTTTACTGTTACTTCGCTTTGCCCGCCCTAAATCCCTTTTTACCAAAAAAATAAATGGAGATATACTCCATTTTTGGCAGATTATCATTTAAAATTCGGCAAATCGAAGTAAAATCGACGCTCCTGTTTATCTTTGGTGGTAACCAGTAATGTAATTGGTTTATTCAACAGAATATCTTTATCTGAAAAGTAAAAATAAGAATGGGCAGTATATTGTGGTTCATCGGGAAACCGGGGGGTTTTGACCGGGGAGTTGGCTACTATGTGGTAGGGTTTAAACACTTTCTTTTCCTGTTTGAGGATGACTTGAACACCCTCAGTAAAGTTTGGGCTATTACCATTTGCTGTTATACTAAAAACCAGACATCCGGCATAATCTGCTAAGATTTTTTCACTGTCAGCAAGCGCTACAACTTGCTGACTCCGGATTTTATCCCGGGCATCATTAGCTATAAGCAGAAAAGGTGTATATAAATAAGCCTTTTCCGTTGTTTCATTAAGAATAGGAGCCTTTTCTTCATAAGCAAGCCAGGGTGCGAGAAAATCAGTAAGCGCCTGTTGTTTGCGTTTTACACCATAATCCTGAGCTTCGAGGATTACCTCTTTGTTAACTAACGATATCGCCCCGGTGGGCCAAGGGATTGAGAGCAGGAGCAGCAGACTAAGAAAAGCAGAAACAAACCTCACCTTATCACCTCCGATGACAAAATATCCTCGCTATTTATATTAGTCATAAGTATAAAAAATTCCTTTTTTCTGAATTTGTATGTATGTAAAAACCGGCTCAGTCTGAGCCGGTTTTTTTACAGCAAGTATTCTCCCCTGAATACTTCAACCGCCGGGCCTGATTTGTAGATATGGTTGTTGTCGGCCCACTGGATAAACAGGTCACCGCCATCTAATTTTATGGTTGCCTGACGGTCTGTGTGGCCGTTTAACACAGCGGCAACCAAGGCAGCGCTGGCACCAGTGCCGCAGGCCTTGGTAATGCCGGCACCACGTTCCCAAACACGCATCTTTAAGGTATTGCGGTCAATGACTTGAATGAATTCAACATTGGTCTTTCTGGGAAACAGGCTATGAGTCTCAAATTGGGGACCAATGCTTGCTAAGTTAATCTTGGCTACATCGTCAACAAAAATGACACAGTGTGGATTTCCCATTGATAGAGCGGTAACCTGGTAGGTTTGGCCGTCTATCTCAATGGGCACATTGATTGCCTTTTCGGAAGAATTACCGGCCATCGGGGTTTCACCGCGGGTAAGCTTTGGTTCGCCCATATCAACCTTAACTATCACCAGTTTACTGTCTTCAAAAATCAGCTCAGGCGTAACAATTCCTGCCAGTGTATCCAGGGTAATGACTGTTTTATCAGTAAGACCGGTTTCATAGAGATAACGGGCTACACAACGTGTAGCGTTACCGCACATATCGGCCTCGCTCCCATCAGAATTAAATATGCGCATTTTAAAATCAGCAATGTCTGATGGCATAATTACGACAAGTCCGTCAGCGCCAATCCCGAAATTGCGGTCACAGATGGCTAATGCCTGATTACGGTAATCAGTAATATGTTCAGTTTGGCCATTAATAATTACAAAATCATTGCCTAATCCATGCCACTTTGTGAACTGCATGCTATTCCCCCTAGATAGTATAGTTACCTGTTTTGCGGTAAAATTGCGCGGCGCGCAGGACTGCGTTTAAATATGTGTTTAAACCCGCTTAGTATGAGTGTCCAACCAGATACTGTCAAAACAAGCGCCCAGTTGCCCAGTGAAAGCGGTACCGTAGAAAAAATAGCGCTTAAAAATGGGATATACATGACTGAAAGCTGCATAACTGTCGAGAATGTTACCGCCGCCAGTAAATATTTATTACTGGTGAATTTAACTTCGAATATAGTAGCAGTTTCAGACCGGCAGTCAAACACATGGAACATCTGGCAATAAACCAATGTCGCAAATGCAGCTGTCCTCGCTAGCGCCAAATCATTCTGTAGATAGTATACCACACTAAAGACAAAAAGTGTGCTCAAACCTATCTGTATGCCGCGCCCCATAATTTTCCGGCTTAAGCCACGGGAAAACACGCTTTCCCCAGGATGGCGAGGTGGTCGCTTCATAATATTGGAGTTATTGGGATCAACGCCAAGTGCCATGGCTGGCAGGCCGTCAGTGACAAGATTTACCCATAATATCTGCACAGGCAGTAGTGGCATCGGCAGACCTAAAAGCGCAGCTAAAAACATGGTCAGTACTTCGCCGATATTGCAAGAAAGCAGGTATCTGATGAATTTTCTTATATTATCATAAATACCGCGGCCTTCCTCCACTGCTGCGACAATTGTGGCAAAGTTGTCATCAGCTAAAACCATAGCTGATGCTTCTTTAGTGACATCGGTTCCGGAAATTCCCATGGCTATACCTATATCGGCCTCTTTTATCGCTGGCGCGTCATTAACCCCGTCACCAGTCATGGCTACGATATGCCCCTGACGTTTCAGTGCCCGGACAATTCTTAATTTATGGGCAGGTGAGACGCGGGCATATACGGTGACTTTGTTGACTATGGCATCAAGCTCACCTTCGCTCATAGCATCAAGCTCATTGCCAGTGAGGGCTTTATGTTGTCCTTCTCTGTAAATTTGCAGTTCCTGGGCGATAGCTACTGCGGTATTTTTATGGTCCCCGGTAATCATTATTGTTTTAATGCCAGCTTCGCGGCATAAGGCAATTGAGGATTTGGCTTCTTCACGGGGTGGGTCAATCATACCGATTAGCCCAGCGAATACCAAATCAGCTTCGATGGTTTCGTCTGGGTTCTGTGCCTGAGACGGTGTTAAACGGCGATAAGCCACCGCAAGTACCCGGAGGGCCTCAGATGCCATTTGTTCGATGCTATTATTTACTTTGGCAATATGCTCATTAGTCATAGAGGTAGGACCTGCCGCAGTATGGTAATACCGGCACAACTCCAGGATTGTATCAGGAGCACCTTTAACATATAAAATATTATTATTATTGGTATCGCGATATACAACTGACATACGGCGACGCTCAGATTCAAAAGGAATCTCGCCCACCCGCTTTTGGCTTTTTTCTAACTCAGCCTGCCAAATATCAGCTTTAGCTGCAGCTACAATAATGGCTCCTTCTGTAGGATCGCCTTCAACCGACCAGCCGGTTTCAGTTTTATTTCGCCATATGCCTGTAATTGCAATATTGTTTTGCTTTAATGTACTATTATTGCAGAGAACACCAATTGTCAGGCAATAATGCAGTGCTTTATCCATACTAATATTAACTGACTGTTGATTAAATAAAATATTACCTTTAATATCATAACCCGTGCCGGTGATTTCATATTTTTTGTCGTCAGTAAATAGCTGTCTTACTGTCATCGCATTTTGCGTCAGCGTTCCTGTTTTGTCAGAGCAAATCACTGTTGTGCAGCCAAGTGTCTCCACTGCCGGCAGTTTCCGGATAATTGCCCGTTGTTTAATCATACGTTGAACGCCCAGGGCTAAGGCCACTGTCACGATGGCAGGCAGGCCTTCAGGAATAGCCGCAACAGCCAGGCTTATACCGGCCATA
>JAQSXM010000444.1 GCA_029256645.1 Sporomusa sp.
AAAAAGCAACCCGGGCTCGGAACCGAAGCCACCGGACAAAATAAAAATCCATCCACCCAAAGGCAGATGGACGTTAAAAGGATAGGGTTTATATTAACATAGCAGTCGACGCTCCGAACTATATGTATGTAATAACAGGCAAATTAGAAAAATGCCGCCCCACCCCGAAGGAGGAAGCGGCAAATCGGCTATTGAGCCCCAGACCGAAGTCCGGGGCTAACGCAATTTTAGGTTGAAACACTAAACAAGATGCCAGTATCAGAACCAGCAGCGTGGGCCATATTAATCGCCGCCGACGCCTAGTAATAACTTGTTGTTTGGCCAATTCATAGACAAAATCCACCTGCAACATCTCCTTATGGGTTCTGCTTTTACTTTTACATCGACTATTCAACAAAGTATATACATAGGTCTATAGTCACAAAATTAGGAAAAGTCGCCCCACCCCGAAAGAGGAAGCGACTAATACCTTTAAACACGCTTCGAATTAATTACCCAAATACACAAACAGCTATTGGGATTATATAATTGATTATTTCAAATACATCCGGCCGTCAAACCACACATCAACCTCTCTTTCCAGATTGTCGATGTATAGCATGGAATATTATTCGCAAATGGTTATATAAATAAGAGTTGCCACGAGGCAGCTCTTATTTATATTGATTATAGTATTTATGTAACTTGTTCAGACAGCATAATTGGATAGACCACAAAACGTTAATATTATAGCCCGTGTCCAATTTCTACATACAAGGTTAAATCGCAACTGTAGACTTATGGTTGTTTTTTTGTTTTATAGGCTTCATATCTGCGTTTTCCTTCTTCAAAGGCAGTTTTTTCTTCCGAAGTATCTAAAATAAGTTCAGGAACAATATTGGGTCTCCCCTTTTTATCAAGTGAAACCATAGTAAAAAATGCGGATAATGCCCTTTTCCGACCTTCACACTCTAAATCTTCAACTTCCACTGTCACAGCGACTTCCATTGAAGATTTACCGGCAAAAACCACTTGACCTGTACATATAACCAAATCCCCAATAAATATAGGCAAATGAAATTCTAACTCATCCACTCGTGCTGTAACAACATTTGAACGGGCATATCGTCTCGCAGCAGCATATGCGGTTGAATCCATTAATTTCATAATCTCCCCACCATGGATATTGCCCGCAACATTAGCTTGGCTAGGCATCATAACTTCACTGATTACTAAACGCGATTCTGACGATGACTTTTTCATATTAATTACTCCCCTCTTATCCCGGTTACCAAAACTTTTGCATCAATTAATCATCGTTTTACGTTAAAAGAAAAAGCCGTTCTATAGACTAATATGTCCTAAAACGCCTTTGTTAAATTACAATAGCATACCTATATTGGTTTTGTCAATGTAGGTTCACCCTTGGCATTAAACCAGTAAGCTACCGGTCAAGCAACATGCCATAACACTGAACACGCTAATTCCCTAAACAGGAAACGGCCGTTTTCGCTGTCCAAAACGATGCCTACTCATTATCAACCTTACTTACCACACTACATACTGGTACTTCTTGCTTATATATCCGGCTCACCGCAATATCTACTGCCTCCTTAGCTGTATCGGCATAGTCAAGCTTGACCCACTTTCTTTCATCAAGATAGGAACCGTCATAGGCCATCTCGCGAACTCTTGCAGCCCAGCCACCAGAAGCTTCGACAATTACGACAGGCTTACGGTTTAAGTATGCCGCAGATAACTCGCCCAGTGTACCATTGCCGCCTGCAATCATGATTATTACATCAGAAGAATGTACTAATATTAGGCTTCTATAATCAAAACTTAAGCCTGTAGTAATAGGAATATCAATATACTCATTTGCTACCTCCAAGGTGTCACCAGGGAGAATGCCAACAACCAATCCATTTGCTTGCTTTGCCCCACGAGAGACAGCCCCCATTACCCCACTCGTTCCACCAGTAAGCAGGATTGCGCCATGTAAAGCAATTTCCTTTCCAATTTCCTCAGCTAATATACATGTTGCTTCCGGGATTTCACCGGATTGTCCAATTACTCCAATTCGTATCAAGATCATCCCTATCCTTTCAGTTATATTATCCTTTTCTCCATATATCATTCCACCTTCTCCCAGCAAACCCTGCATATTGCTCCTGGACTCGTCAGAAGCTCCTGTAAATAGTACCTACCAAGGACTACTGCAGCTGGAGCTATTCTTTATAACACTAAAGCAGTTTGGCATTTATACAGAGAGACAGGTCCTGCCGAACCTGCCTCTCGTCTTTTATGAATCCTTAATTATTACAATATCCAGTCAACAATTACACCTAATACTATTGTCCAAAATACCAACCTAAACCACAAAGGCCACGGCTTTACCGTATTTGACCTCTTGTAAAGCCAATCCCGGATAAATACCATAATATCGCCTCCTTAATGTAACATTAGGCAGATATTTGTAGAATCCTGCTAGTAAAATATGGTCCTTGTCTATTCTGCCTGTGCTTCTATCAAAAAAAACTTGCATAAAAGTATGTTTATCAACTAAAATAACAATGAAAGGGGGTTGTTTCTTATGCCAACCTTCCGTATCATCATAAATGGTGAACCTACCGGGAAGTTAGTCACTGGCGCCACTTACATTGACGCATATTTTTTAGCAGTTCAAACAGTGCCGCTAGCTTACAAAAATGACTTTAAATTAGAACAGGAAGAATCAGAATAACATATCCCCATAGTAAGTGTATAGTTACTGTCAGGTACAGGTACCGCAAAACGGAACCTGACTTTTGTTTTTCCCTTATCAATGTAGCAGACATCTGGAATGGCACCGCATGCATGTCCAACTCTAACATGGGGAAGATAATACCGGAGGTGATATTCGTGGACAAAACAGTAAAAAAAGACGTCCGGGAAACGGTTCTTAAGCCAATTGTGCCGGAAACAGAACCCGGTGACGGAGCATATATAGACACCTTGAAGCAGTTACAGGAAGATAGAGAAAAGGCAGACTAACTGCCGCCCCTCCCACAGCCCAACATCTCCCTTTAGTTGGTACCAAATTGCAGTTGAGATAATGACGACTTTTATTACAGCCACTTCTATAATTTTAAATTACCAGCTATCAAAAATTTTAATTGGGGCAACATAATTATCGGGGGTGATAGTATGAGAAACGAAAACCCTAATAACAAGCAACGCCGTAATGAAAAGGATAACAAAAACCTTGAATTCGCTAAAGAGTTTAGCCTTAAAAAGCAACTCCTTAATGAAAAAAATTGCGGTGGTGGTTGTGGCGGTAATCGTCCTATATAATTCACTTTCCATTTTGAAAACGGTGGCTATAAGCTACCGTTTTCACTTTTATAGCCCTGCCTAAAGCAAGCCTAAGGCAGGGCTATAAATTAAATAACTAACATTCGTCCTATCGGTCCATTGCCTCAGCAGTTCTAACCGGAGCAAAGCTCCGCCGGTGGTGAGGGCATGGTCCGTATTTTGCCAGTGCGTCCATGTGCTCCTGGGTGCCATACCCTTTGTGGCGGGCAAATCCGTACATTGGGTATTGGCAGTCCAGTTCATTCATTAGTTGATCCCGTTCCACTTTAGCAATAATTGACGCTGCAGCAATTGAGGCACTCACCTGATCACCACCAATAATGGCTTTATGAGGAACAACAAGATTAGGTAAAGGCACGGCATCAATAAGTATTGCCTGTGGCGCCGGCGACAATCCTGAGGCCGCGCTGTACATGCCACTTACTGTCGCTTGGTAAATATTAATCTCATCAATTGTTTGAACGCTGACTATACACGAGCTGACGGCGATAGCAGCATCCTTAATTTCTTGGTATAACTTCTCACGTTGTGCGGCTGTAAGCTTTTTCGAATCATTTAAGCCAGGCAAATAATAATCAAGCGGCAACATAACGGCAGCTACAAGGACAGGGCCTGCCAGCGGCCCCCTGCCGGCTTCGTCAATACCTGCAACCATAGAATAACCTTCTATTTTTAGTTGATGTTCATAGTCATATAGTGCCTGAATCCGCTTCCGCTCTAACTGAGCAGCCTGTCGGCGAGCCTCCCACCTATCTATAAGGCGTTTTACCGAAAGACGCGCATCTGTT
>JAQSXM010000051.1 GCA_029256645.1 Sporomusa sp.
CTTAGACATATCTGCTCCAACAAATGAGTTTACTCAGCAACTCGAACAAACTGCAGATTTAGTAGTTAAGCGGTTGGAGGATGAGGCAACACAGCTTGAATTGTTATTAGATGAAGCTGAGGCAAAGATTGAAGTGCTTAGCCAACAGATTGAAGATGCCAATAAAATCATTGAACAATTAATCAAATTAGAAAATAATCAGGTTTTTATGACCGAAAATAATCAGGTTATTGTACCGGCTGCCGGTATTAGTGATACACCGCTAGCATTTGGTCAATTTGAAATGGTCAAGCCTTTTAATACAGCGGATACAACTGATAAAAAGACAGTGACTAATGACCCGGTGAACCTCGAAAAGCACCGGCTTACTATTGCAATGGCGGATCAGGGCTATAATGTGACTGAAATTGCTAAGTCTACTGGAATGGGGAAAGGCGAGATAATGCTTCTTTTACAGTTGCATAAAAAATAGATTTAATTGGCAAAATAGGCAAAAAAGTTTTTTTAAGACATGTCACTTGTTATCGGCAGCTACTTGTGCTATACTAATTTTTGGTGTTATCACTCACGTAATCTAATTTTGCTACTGTGCCAAATTGGTGAAAGCAAAAAATGCGGATTGCGGCGGTAAATTAACAGGAGGTGTAATTTTATGTCGGTTATTTCCATGAAGCAGCTTTTGGAAGCCGGTGTTCATTTCGGACATCAAACCAGAAGGTGGAACCCCAAAATGGCCCCGTACATATTTACGGAGCGTAATGGTATTTACATTATTGATCTACAGAAAACAGTTAAAAAGGTAGAGGAAGCGTATAATTTTGTACGCGATTTGTCTTCTCAGGGACAAACCATGTTGTTTGTAGGCACTAAGAAACAAGCTCAAGAAGCTGTAAAAGAGGAAGCTATCAGATGTGACATGTTTTATGTTAATGAGAGATGGCTTGGTGGTATGCTGACTAATTTCCAGACTATTCAAAAGCGCATTAACAGATTGCGTGAACTTGAAGATATGGAAGCAAAAGGTATGTTTGAAGTGTTGCCTAAGAAAGAAGTAATTACGTTGCGTCATGAGATGGAACGATTGCAGAAATTTCTTGGCGGCATAAAGAATATGCACAAACTTCCCGGTGCTCTCTTTATTATTGACCCAAGAAAAGAACGGATTGCGGTGGCTGAAGCTCGCAATTTGGGAATTCCTATCGTAGGTATTGTTGATACTAATTGTGATCCTGATGAAATTGATTATGTTATTCCCGGTAATGACGACGCTATCCGCGCTGTCAAGCTACTTACCGCAAAAGTTGCTGATGCCATCTTAGAAGGTCGCCAAGGCGAACAGATGGCTGAGTAAACTATTATCTGCAGATTAAAGGTAAGGGGCTTTTGCCCTCTTACCTTTAATAATCGTTAGGAGGATTTAAAATGATAACAGCTGAAATGGTTAAAGAATTACGGGAACGTACTGGCGCTGGTATGATGGATTGTAAAAAAGCGTTGAGCGAAACTAACGGGGATATGGAAAAGGCTGTTGATTTTTTGCGTGAAAAAGGATTGGCAGCTGCTGCAAAAAAAGCTAGCCGGGTTGCTTCTGAAGGGCTTGTAGAAGCTTATATACATGGGGCAGGACGTATTGGCGTTTTACTCGAAGTTAACTGTGAGACTGACTTTGTAGCGAAAACTGATGGTTTTAAAGCATTGGTGCGGGATATAGCTATGCAAATAGCGGCTGCAAATCCTACTTATGTTACTCGGCAAGAAGTACCTGAAGAAATACTGAATCATGAAAGAGAGATACTTCGTGCTCAGGCTCTTAACGAAGGTAAACCGGCCCATATTGTTGAGAAAATGATTGAAGGCCGTTTGGAGAAATTCTATAAAGAAGCCTGTTTATTAGAACAACCTTTCATCAAGGATTCAGACAAAACTATAACTCAGTTAATTACTGCAAGTGTGGCCAAAATTGGCGAAAACATCTCGGTTCGCCGCTTTACCAGATATCATTTAGGTGAGGGTATCGAGAAAAAGGCCAACGATTTTGCGGCTGAAGTAATGGCTGCGGTTAAGAAATAAGAGAACACTTCGTGTTCTCTTTTTTCTAAAAAAATATTGTTCCAAATAAAGGATTTATTCACTGTTTGTAGAAATGTAATTTAAAGGAGGTCCCTCTATTGGTCGCAGGTAAATATAAACGCGTTGTCTTAAAATTGAGTGGTGAAGCCTTGGCTGGAAACAAAGGCTATGGTGTAGACCCTGTAGTTGTTGACTCTATCGCCAAAGAAATTAAAGAAGTTAAAGCAAATAATCTGGATGTAGCTATCGTAGTTGGCGGTGGAAATATTTGGCGCGGTCTAGCTGGTAGCGCTAAAGGAATGGATCGTGCTACTGCAGATTATATGGGTATGTTAGCTACTGTTATGAACGCGCTGGCTTTGCAGGATGCACTTGAACATTGTGGTGTAGATTCCAGAGTGCAAAGTGCTATTAATATGCAACAGGTAGCTGAACCATATATCAGGCGCCGTGCTATACGCCACATGGAAAAAGGACGCGTAGTTATTTTTGCAGCCGGTACGGGTAACCCCTATTTTTCAACTGATACGACAGCAGCATTAAGGGCTGCTGAAATTGAAGCAGATGTAATCTTAATGGCAAAAAAGAGTGTTGACGGAGTTTATGATTCTGATCCCCGTCATAATCCGGATGCCAAGAAATTTAAAGAACTTGAATATATTGAAGTGTTACAGCGTGGGTTAGGCGTTATGGACTCGACAGCTACCTCGCTGTGTATGGATAATAAAATCCCAATTGTAGTATTTAGTATCGATGAGCCTGGCAATATATTATCAGCTGCATTAGGTAAAGATATCGGAACTATCGTCGGGGGAGAAAAGAAATGACAGTCAAAGAGATTTATTCTGCCCATGAAGACAAAATGAAAAAAGCTTTAGAGAATCTGCGGAAAGAATATGGCAGTTTGCGTGCGGGGAGAGCAACGCCTTCTCTGTTAGAAAAGGTGTTTGTTGACTATTATGGCACCCCGACACCTGTTAATCAGGTGGCAAATATTTCAGTTCCCGAGCCGCGGATGATAATTATTCAGCCATGGGAAAAACCGATGCTTAATGCTATTGATAAGGCTATCCAAAAGTCAGATTTGGGGTTAATGCCTAATAGTGATGGTGTGGTTATCAGGCTGTCTATTCCTCAGCTTACTCAAGAACGTCGTGCGGAGATTGTTAAAGTGATACATAAAAAAGCCGAGGAAGCTAGAGTCGCTATCCGTAACCTTCGCCGTGATGCAAATGATACTATTAAAAAATCCGAAAAAGATAAAACGGTTTCTGAAGATGAAGCAAAGAAGGCTCAAGAGGATATTCAAAAACTAACAGATAAATATATTAAAGAAGTAGATCAGGTAATGGCTGGAAAAGAAAAAGAAATAATGGAAGTGTAACAGATTGGATACAGTTGCGCAACCTCTATCTAAGGTTATCTATCAATTGGAACAAGCTAATCTTCAATATACCGTTACAGTTACTAAGCCGTCACGAGAGACGTTCCAAATGCAAGATGATCTTTTTGTTATTAGGCAGCAATTAGATGATGCTGGTATTTACAATTTAACGGTTGCTGCAAAAATGGGAAAGGAGGTGTTTTAAGTAATGGCCTACAAAATTACAGACGACTGTGTTGCATGTGGTTCTTGCGCTGCAACTTGTCCGGTTGAAGCCATCAAAGAAGGTGAGCCAATTTACACCATCACTGATGAATGTGTTGAGTGTGGCGCTTGTGCGGCAGTTTGCCCAACTGGTGCAATTAAAGCTCCGGAATAATTTAAATCCCCCTCGTAAGAGGGGGTTTAAATTTGGTATTGGTTGGCTAACTTTACTAGATTTCGGGGATAATTTTGTAATGATGACAGTTAAAGTTTAGCGGAGGGGCTTAGTGTGTGGAATAACTGGTTTAGTAGAAATGAGACTAAGGAACACAATAATTATAATAATATTGATACTGATAAACTCCCCCGGCATGTAGCTATAATTATGGATGGCAATGGGCGTTGGGCCCAAAAAAAAGGATTTCCTCGTGCGTTGGGTCATCGGGCTGGTGCTGAAACCCTGCGTGAAATTGTTAAAGCAGCTTCAGAGATTGGAATACAGGTCCTTACTGCGTATGCATTTTCTACTGAAAACTGGCGGCGACCGACCGACGAAGTTGATTTGCTTATGACTTTGCTGGCAGATTATCTTGATAATGAGATTAACGAACTTCACCAGAATAATGTAAAGCTTCACTTTATCGGCAAGGTAGATGAACTGGCTCCGAAATTACAGATCAAAATTGGAAAAGCCCAGGCGCAGACTGCTCACAATACTGGCTTAATTTTAAACCTTGCCGTAAACTACGGAGGACGGGCTGAGCTTTTGCGTGCTGTTAAAATAATTGCTGAAAAAGTAGCACATAAAGAACTGAGAGTCCAAGATATTGATGAGTCAATTATTGAAGACAATTTATATACTGTTGACCTGCCAGCGCCAGATTTATTAATCAGGCCGAGCGGAGATTTTCGTATTAGTAATTTTTTATTATGGCAAATGGCGTACACTGAATTTTGGTTTACAGATATTAATTGGCCGGATTTTAAACCAGAGCACTTGGTGCAGGCGATACATGAGTTTCAGCAGCGGGAACGTCGGTTTGGCGGTATTAAAAATACGAGAAAACGGTAGGTGCCTACATTGCTTGGTATGCGTATTCTAACAGCAGTTATTGGAATACCGGTAGCTGTATATATTATTAATTACGGGGCATGGATATTTGCTGCTGCTGTAGCATTCTTGGCGCTGATTGCATGGCATGAGTTTTCTAAAATGATGGTTGCTAAGAATATAAAGGTTCAATATAATATCGGGTTTTTAGGCATTGTTTTAGTTTTGGGTTGTGCCTGGCTTGGTAATGCACAGGAATTAATTATGGTAATGCTTCTGCTTGTTTTAGTAACAATGGTCAAAACCGTATTGTGCAATAAAAGTTTTGGAATTATTGAAGCAGCTGTTACCCTTTTAGGGACCTTATATGTGAGCTTGCCATTTGCTCACTTGATATTGCTGCGGTTCACCGAGCAATATCAATATATACCTACGGTATTAGGCAGTTTGTCTACTGGTGCAGCCTATTTATGGTTAGCTTTTATTGGGACATGGGCCAGTGATACGCTGGCTTATTTTGTCGGCTCAACGCTTGGGCGTCACAAGTTATGTCCTGCTATCAGTCCGGGAAAAACCTATGAGGGAGCAGCCGGAGGGTTAGTTGGCAGCATTGCTGGTGTAACTGCAATGGGAACACTATGTGGCTTGCCGATTATGCACACTTTAATATTAGGCTTATTGGTAGGTATTGCAGCTCCTTTAGGTGACCTTACGGAATCTTCCCTGAAACGCTTTACAGGGGTTAAGGATTCAGGAAATCTTCTACCAGGTCATGGTGGCGTGCTTGATCGTTTTGATGCCATTATGTTTGCTGCTCCAGTCGTATATTATTATGTTAGAGTTTTTATTATAGTTTAGAATTTAGACAGGAGATCCTTTTTTATGCAACATGTCGCAATTTTAGGAAGTACTGGATCAATAGGTACTCAGGCATTAGATGTTATTGCTGCTAATCTGGATAGATACAAGGTCACTGTTTTGGCTGCTTATAAAAACGACAAGTTGCTGGCAGAACAAATAGAATATTTTAAGCCTCAACTTGCCGTTTTAATTGATAAACAAGCCGCTGAGCGTATGGTTAGTAGATATCATGGGCCAACAAAAATATTAGCGGGTGAAGAAGGTCTGCTGGAAGCAGCTACATTTCACCAAACAGATACAGTTTTAACAGCACTTGTCGGTTTTGCCGGACTTAATCCCACTATTGCCGCAATAAAAGCCAAAAAAAACATCGCACTGGCAAATAAAGAAACCTTGGTGGCAGCCGGTGAATTTGTCATGTCTTTGGCTAAACAGTACAATGTCAACATTTATCCTGTTGATAGTGAGCATAGCGCAGTTTTTCAGTGTCTTCAAGGAGAAAATAAAAAACAAATACGACGTATTATATTAACGGCATCGGGGGGGCCATTTCGGGGACGAACCGCTTTAGAGCTGGAGGATGTGACTGTAGCTGACTGTTTACGCCACCCTAACTGGTCGATGGGACAAAAGATTACCATTGATTCAGCAACATTGGCTAACAAAGGCCTGGAAGTTATTGAGGCAAGATGGTTATTCGGGGTAGAATACGAGCAAATTGACGTTTGTGTTCATCCTCAGAGTATCATTCATTCGATGGTCGAATTTATTGATGGCAGTGTTATCTCGCAAATGGGTATGCCTGATATGCGACTTCCAATCCATTATGCTTTATCATACCCGGAACGGATGCCTTCGAATTGTCCGCGTCTTGATTTTTCTTCTTTGTCAGCTTTGACATTCGAGGTGCCTGACACTGTTAATTTTCCTGCGTTAAGGTTAGCTTATGAAGCAGGAAAAGGGGGCGGTACAATGCCCTGTGTTTTCAATGCGGCCAATGAAGTAGCAGTGTATGCTTTTTTGAATAATGAAATCAGTTTCCTTGATATCCCCAAGGTAATAGGCTATACTATGGAAAGCCATACAATTGTGCATAATATCGATCTAAATCAGATATATATAGCAGATACTTGGGCGCGGCGTTGTGCACGGCAGGTAGTGGCAGATTTCAGAAAACGGTAACATATTTGAAGGGTTGGTGAAAATTTGTCTACATTTGTAGCGACTATTTTTGTTTTTGGTTTATTGATTTTATTTCACGAGCTTGGTCACTTTATTACCGCTAAAAGTGTCGGTATGAGGGTTGATGAGTTTGCTATCGGTTTTGGTCCGAAGCTAATAAGCCGGAAAATCGGAGAAACAGTCTACTCCATACGTATTATACCATTGGGGGGCTTTAATAAGATTGCTGGTATGGACCCTGAAGAAGAGCAGGATGAACGTTCATTCAGCGCTAAGCCAATTTGGGCTAGGATGCTGGTCATCGTGGCTGGTTCAGCTATGAATTTTGTGTTGCCTATTATTCTGCTGTTCATTGTATTTATGAGCGCTGGTGTTGATACCCCTTCAAATCAGCCCTTAATAGGTGCTATTTTCCCCGAAAAACCGGCGGCTGTCGCTGGCTTGCTGCCAGGTGACCGGGTAACTGCGGTAAATGGGTCACAAATAGATTCTTGGCGTCAGTTTGTCAGCGTTATTCAGGGTAATGCCGGATCTAAGCTTACTATAACTTACTCACGGGGTTCTGAGACCGGAAAAACCGCCATACTTACCCCTGAATATGAAGAAAAAGGTAAACGAGGCATCATTGGTGTGACTCCGCAAATTGATAAGTACCAACCAGGAATATTAGAAGCGGCAGGTTTGGCTGCTAAACAAACCTACGTCGTAGCTCAGAGTATGCTTGTTGGTATTGGAGAAATGATTACAGGCAAGACGGCAGCTGATGTTGCAGGGCCGATTGGTGTGGCTCAAATGGCAGGCGAGGTAGCTCAACTTGGTATAATTCCTCTGTTGCAATTTGCAGCTTTTTTAAGTATAAATTTAGGATTAATTAATCTTCTGCCAGTTCCGGTATTAGATGGTGGGCATGTCGTAACCCTGGCTGTTGAAGGTATTAGAGGTAAGCCTCTTGATAAAAATCAAATGCAGTTTATACAAATGATTGGTTTTGCCTTGCTGATGCTTCTGTTTGTTGTGGCAACTTTTAAGGATATATCACGATTAAAATTGTTTTAAGCTGGTGAGAGAGTATGCAACGCAAAAAAACACGCCTGATTCGAATTGGTAAAATCCCTATAGGCGGTACTGCTCCGATAGTGGTACAGTCTATGACAAATACTCGGACAGAAAATGTAGCAGATACTGTAGCTCAGATTAAACGGCTTATTGACGCCGGCTGTGAAATAATACGGGTTGCAGTGCCTAATATGCCGGCTGCACTGGCAATAGAACAAATAAAAATGGCTGTTGATACCCCGCTTGTTGCTGATATTCATTTTGATTATCGTCTGGCCATTGCCGCTATCGAACGTGGTGTGGATGCCCTTCGCTTAAATCCCGGCAACATTGGAAATCCTGACCATGTAGCGCTTGTTGTTAAAGAAGCTAAGAAACGGCACATCCCTATTCGTATTGGTGTTAATGCTGGGTCGCTCAGCAAAGAAATGATTGCCAAATATGGCGGGCGCCCTACGGCACAGGCAATGGTAGAGAGTGCTCTCAGCCATATACATATTTTGGAGAAACATAACTTTTCTGATATTAAGATTTCATTAAAAGCTCATGATGTGCCACTTACCCTCAGCGCTTATCAGCTTATGTCAGAAGCTACAGAGTATCCCTTGCATTTAGGGATAACGGAAGCAGGAACAGTTCGTTCTGGCGTAATAAAGTCGGCAGTTGGGATCGGGGCACTCTTAGCACAGGGAATTGGTGATACTATCAGGGTTTCGCTTACTGGCGACCCTGTAGAAGAGGTTCGGGTAGCTAATGAAATTCTAAAATCCCTGGGACTAAAACAATATGGACCTACCCTTGTATCCTGCCCAACCTGTGGCCGCTGTCAGCTTGATCTGGTGAATATTGCTGAAATAGTGGAAGATAAACTTAAACTAGTGACTAAGCCGATTACTGTAGCAGTAATGGGCTGTATTGTAAACGGTCCGGGTGAGGCCAGGGATGCTGATGTTGGTATCGCTGGTGGCAAAGGTGAAGGGCTATTGTTTAGTAAAGGTGAGATTATCCGAAAAGTACCGGAAGATGAACTTGTAAGTGCATTGTTTGCTGAAATTGATAAGCTTGATAAGGAGGCTAATTAGTATATGCGTGTTTCCCAACTATTTGCACCCACTTTAAGAGAAACTCCGGCAGAAGCCGAAATCATAAGCCATCAACTAATGTTGCGGGCTGGATTTATTCGTAAAGCTGCAGGCGGTATTTATTCATATTTGCCGCTGGCTTGGCGAGTGTTAAAAAAAATCGAAACGATCGTCCGGGAAGAGATGGATGCCAAAGGCGGTCAAGAGCTGGCAATGCCCATGATTCAGCCTGCTGAAATGTGGCAGGAAACTGGTCGCTGGAGCGTTTATGGCGATGAAATGTTTCGTTTGAAAGACCGGCATAATCGTAACTTCTGCTTAGGGCCGACTCATGAAGAAATGATTACGACTCTTGTCCGCGGCGAGGTTCGATCTTATCGCCAGCTACCCCTTATGCTTTATCAAATTCAAAATAAGTACCGGGATGAGATAAGACCGCGGTTTGGTCTCATGCGCGGGCGTGAATTCATAATGAAAGACTTGTATTCATTTGACCGTGATGAGGCTGGTCTTGAACAAAGCTACAATAAGATGTATGATGCCTATACGCGGATATTTACTCGGTGCGGATTGACTTTCCGGGCAGTAGAAGCTGATTCAGGTGCTATTGGCGGCAGTGGTTCACATGAATTTATGGTTCTTGCCGAATCTGGGGAAGCGGCAATTATTTACTGCGGTAGTTGTGATTATGCTGCTAATGTTGAAAAAGCAGAGCTGCATCCGATAACTGGTCAGGTTGAGGAACACATGCCGCTTGCTGAGCAAGATACACCCGGAACTAAGTCGATAGCCGATGTTAGTCAGTTATTGGGCATTAGCCCCGAAAAGACTATAAAAACGTTGGCCTATAGTACCGATACCGGTACTATCGTACTGGCCCTTGTACGGGGAGATCATGAGGTTAATGAGATAAAACTGTTAAACAAGGTTGGTTGCATACAACTTGAATTGGCCAATGATGACGCTATTTCAAGTATATTGCAGAGTAGCGCCGGTTATATAGGACCTGTTGGTCTTGACGGCAAGGAAAATATCATTATTGTTGCTGATGGCACGGTTATGAATATGTATAATGCTGTATGTGGTGCTAATAAACGAGATAAACACTTTGTGAACGTGAATCCAGGACGGGACATTAAACCGACTATTGTTGCCGATATCCGCCTAATCCAGGAGAACGATCCTTGTCCGCGTTGCAGCGAGCCAGTAAAAACAGCTCGGGGTATTGAGGTTGGACAAGTATTTAAACTATTCACTAAATACAGCACCTCCCTGCAAGCGACTTTTATTGGTGAAGATGGTAAAGAGCGGCCTATGGTTATGGGGTGTTACGGGGTGGGCGTTAGCCGTACAATGGCAGCAGCTGTTGAACAAAACTATGATCAAAATGGTATAATTTGGCCTGTACCGATCGCTCCCTATCATGCGGTGGTTATTCCTGTCAGTATTAAGGATGAGGCTCAGAAGATTTTAGCGGAAAAAATATATGGTGAGTTATGTGCTCAAGGCGTTGAAACCATATTTGATGACCGCAATGAACGACCTGGGGTTAAATTTAAAGATGCAGATCTTATTGGATATCCACTGAAAATTACTGTTGGTCCTAAAGCAATCAGTGATAACTTGATTGAGGTTAAAGTGCGGCGAACAAGTGAAACTCTATATTTTGATCCAAAGAATTATCTTGAGGGTATCAAGGAATTGCTCGCTAAACTATAACTAGATGTAGTTAAATTACATTCTAAAAAGCGTGATGTCAGTTTGTCACGCTTTTTAAATTATTACCAACCGCTTATGCGATTGCCAATGGGACTAAGTTTTTTGTAGCGGCAGCTATATATACAACGCGGTAAAGTTTTGCAGGCGGGTGGTGTGTTGGCATAAGCGTAAGTCAAGCGCCAGCGGTGGAGCGTTGTCAATGCACCACCCGCCTGCGCCTGCAAACTTCTTTAATGCGGAATATATAGTATCAGGAGGGTGACGAGATGGCTCCTATCAGTGAAATAGATATTGTTTTACGACTAGGAATTTCGTGTATTCTTGGCGGTTTAATCGGACTTGAGCGAGAAAGCCTTGAGCGTCCAGCTGGGTTGCGTACCCATATCTTAGTGTGTATTGGCTCAGCGTTAATGATGATTGTATCAATCTATGGATTTGCCGGATATGAATCTGTAAACAAAGATCCTGGTCGGATTGCTGCACAAGTTGTAAGTGGTATCGGCTTTTTGGGAGCCGGAACTATTCTCAGGGAGGGGCTGACTGTTAAAGGTCTTACAACTGCAGCCAGTTTATGGGTAGTAGCGGGTATTGGTTTAGCTATCGGCTGCGGTCAATTTTTTGCCGGTATTGCGGGAACTGCACTGGTATTTCTAACATTGGTGTTATTTGGTCAGCTGGAGCGGCGGCACTGGAGTAATAAATACTGTGACAGAGTTAAGCTTGTTGTATGTGATCAGCCAGGGCAGCTTGGTAAGGTGGGTATCTTTTTCGGAAAACATGGTATTGGTATAAAAAATATAACCATGCACCATATTCCAGAGCAAAAAGTAATAAACCTTGAGTTTGTCCTCAAAATCCCGTCTGATGCCGATATGATACAGATATTTGCTGAACTGACCGAAATTGACGGGGTGCTTTCCATTGATAAACCATGTTAGAATAATAGTGACCTGTTAGTGATAGGAGAGGTTTAATGCCTAGTTATTGTGTTATACCGGAAAACTGCCAGAGCTTTTTTCTGTTTGTTGATCAATTACCTATTGATTCTACAAACCGGGAATTACTAAAGACATCTCAAGTTAATAAAGTCGAAATTAATCCTGCCATAGGGGCATGGAGTATACATATAACTGTTGCCAAACGTCTTTCTTCCCGGATTTTGGATATTGCAGCAGAGCATTTATGCCAAAAATGCGGCTTAAGCAAGGTTACATTTAATCAGCAAGTCAGGGACCTGAAACAGTATTTAACAGAAAACTGGCCCCAGTTCGTTGAGCAAGTTGTTCAGGGACACCACGCTATAAAGCATTTGCTGTTGAACGCTTCCTGGGTTTATGATGAAGAAACACTAATTATTGAAACTATAGGTGGTTTATCTATAGCAATTTTAACAGACCGCGGTATGGAACAGGCAATCAAATCGTTTATTCTGCGGGAGTTTGGGCGACATTGTGAAGTCAGATTTACCAACTCGGTTTCAGAACTGCCGGTAGTGGAGTGTGATGACGCATTCCTAACACCTGAATATAAGGAAGCTCTTCTTGAAGCTGCAGCACCCCAGGCTAAGACTAAGTCGAGCGATAATCCGATTATATTTGGCCGCAATATCAGAGGTGCTGCCGATTCTGTGCAGCCTATCAGCGCCATTCAGGAGGAAGCGAGGAATGTTATACTTGCCGGTCAAATCCTTAACCACGAACTAAAAGAATTAAGGTCAGGGCGATTTTTACTCACATTTGACCTTGTTGATTCGACTGATGGTATTAGTGGTAAGGTGTTTTTTGATAATCAGGAACAGTATAATAAGACGACTGGAGCCATTAATAATGGTATGCATGTTACTGTTAAAGGAATGGTTCAGTATGATAAATTCGCGAATGAGCTGGTATTATATGCCGACAGTATGTGTAGGGTGGAGAAGAAAACAGAACGTCAGGATAATGCGCCTGTCCGCAGGGTTGAATTACATGCCCATACTCGTATGAGTGCATTGGATGCGGTTGTTTCTGCAAAGAACTTAGTTAAGACAGCAGCCAGATGGGGGCATCCGGCTGTTGCAATTACCGATCATGGAGTGGTGCAGGCATTCCCGGAAGCATATGAGGAAGCATGCAGTGCTGGTATAAAAGTGATTTATGGTATGGAGGGCTATCTTTTTG
>JAQSXM010000445.1 GCA_029256645.1 Sporomusa sp.
TGGATGCAGTTGATGCCAGTACCAGACAGCTTACTATCCGTACCTGGCATGATGATGACAGAGTCTATCTGGAAGTGAGTGATAATGGGCCTGGTATTGATGATAAGATCAAAGATCGAATTTTCGAGCCGTTTTTTTCAACCAAATCTGGTGACTCAATGGGGTTGGGCTTGTCAATCGTTCATTCGATTGTTATCGCCAGCAATGGCTTGATTAGTGTAGGCAACAGCTCTTTTGGCGGCGCTGCAATTAAGGTATCGTTTCCGGTATATTGTGGGACCTAGTACCTTGGCCGGGTTGGAAATTTAGGTTAGATCCGCAAGATAACCAAAGTTTTAATCCGGTCAAGGTACTCTAGCAGGAGGAGGGCCGTTAGTGCATATTCTACTTGTTGATGATGAAAATGAAAGCAGATCTTTTCTGGCAGATTATTTATTATTGCTTGGGCATCAGGTTGTCGAGAGTTCTTCAGGAGAAGAGGCTCTTCAAATATATCGGGGAAATAACTTTCAGATGGTTTTATCAGATATTAAAATGGGGGGGATCTCGGGGATTGACTTAATACGCGAGATAAAATCCCTTAAGCAGCAGCGGGAGGCCGATCTTGTACTGTATACCGGTTTTATCGATATTGCGCTGGCAATCGGTGCTTTGAGGGCTGGGGCCTATGACTATCTGACTAAACCAATTAATGTCCAGGAGTTAAAGGCGGTTCTAAGCCGGGTGGAAGAACACCAGGCGTCAATGCCGGAAAAATATATCGTTACCCAGACTCTGGAAGAAGGGGCGAAAAATTCAGTACCAGGGGTAGATAACCAGGTGGATCAACCCCAAAAATCTGTTGCCGAACAAGCCGGAATTGCAAGAATAGGGATATTCTCCGAGCAAATGAAGCGGATTGTTCAACAGGCTGAGAAATATCATACTGATCGCTCATTACCTGTTTTAATTCAGGGTGAAACCGGTGCGGGTAAAGAAATCATTGCCAGGATGGTCCACTACGGCAAGATGCAAAATGCCGGGCCTTTTGTTGATATAAACTGTACTGCCATAACCCCCAGCCTGTTTGAGAGTGAGCTTTTTGGTTATGAAGCAGGTTCATTTACCGGTGGCACAGCCCGCGGCAGTAAAGGCAAACTCGATATGGCTATGGGCGGCACCTTATTCCTGGATGAAATAGCTGAGATCCCAATAGAACTCCAGGCAAAACTGCTGCGGGTCTTAGAGGAAAAGAGTTTTTACCGGGTTGGCGGCTTAAAAAAGATTAGAACAGATTTACGCATAATATGTGCAACAAATCTGGATTTTGAAAAACGTATTGAGCAGGGTTTATTCCGCAAAGACTTGTACTATCGTCTAAAAGTAGGCCAGATAATTATTCCGCCGCTAAGGGAACGACAGGCAGATATCCTGCCGCTGGCCCTGATGTTTTTACAGGATTTCTCGCAACGCCGCGGCAAGCGCTTTACCCAAATCAGTAATGCAGCTGCTGAGTTCCTATTACACTATCCCTGGCCGGGCAATGTCCGGGAGCTGCGGAATGCGATGGAATGGGTTTCGTTTATGCATGATGATGAAGAACTCAAAATCGAACATTTGAGTAATCTGATTAGTGGGAAGAGCAGCATAACACCGGAAACTGAAACACCACCTGTAGTTCCGGAAAAAACTGTCTTGCAGCCAGAACACTATGTGCTGCAAGAACACCTCGACCATCTTGTGGAAGAAGCACTGGAAAAGTGCGGTGGCAATAAGACCAAGGCTGCGCAATACCTTGGCATATCGGTAAGAACACTGTACTATCGTCTTGAAAAGATGCACAAGAAACGATCAGGGATATAATGTAGTATTTTGTCCAGCTATGTAATTTTTGCAGGCTGCAAAGAGAATGTATGCAATTCTTGCAGACTGTGCAATTGCGCACCTTGAAAACAAGGGCTTGTTTAGCATTAAAATGAATTATTTAAACAGCCGCAACTTTCGGAAAGTTCCTGATAAATATAGACTTTTTAGACAAATCAAAAAATACAAGCATAATTGCTACAAGAGCATGCCTAATTGGCATGCTTTTTGCAATTGTAATAAAGCATCATGGCTGATCGGTATCAATGTGAAAACCATTGCCAAATCGGTTTGTGCCAACAATTAAGATAGAGGAGGGACAGGAGAGCTACAACTACGTTAACACGGTAAAAAGGAGGATTTTATATGAATTATTGTACACCCCCCGAGATTGCTCAAAATTGTGTGGAGGCGCAGGTGAAAAGAGCGACAATGCCTGCCGGTAAACTGTTCATATTAGGCATCCTTGCAGGTTGTTTTATTGCTTTTGGTGCCGAAGGGTCAACCATGGCTGCGCATGACCTGACATCACTAGGTGCCGGCTGGCAGCGATTTATTACCGGCTCTGTGTTCTCAGTGGGACTTATGTATGTCGTTATCTGCGGTGCTGAGTTATTTACAGGCAATGTCTTAATGCTGACCGCACTTTTTTCCAGAAGACTTAGTTTATATGATGTGTTGCGAAACTGGACGATTGTGCTGGCGGGAAATCTGGTAGGTGCGGTATTAATTGCCTGGATTATGTATATGACCGGACTTTTTAAATTTAATAACAATTTATTAGGGGCATCTGCTTTGGCGATTGCTGTTACCAAAGTAAACCTTACCTGGTCTGAGGTATTTTTTCGTGCAATTTTATGTAACTGGTTAGTTGGCCTGGCGGTCTGGATGAGTTTCTCCTCAAA
>JAQSXM010000052.1 GCA_029256645.1 Sporomusa sp.
AATATAAAATAGCTGTTTGTGTAGTAGCGACGGGCTGTGATAAAATACAAATAGAGCCTATCCAACTTGTTAACGAGAACATGCCGAGGAGGATCTGACCCTTGATATTAATGATAGATAACTATGATTCCTTTGTATATAACCTCGTCCAGTACCTAGGCGAAATGGGAGAAGATATCCGGGTTTTCCGTAATAATAAACTGACGCTTGCTCAAATTGAAGACATGCGTCCTGACCACATTATTCTCTCACCTGGCCCTTGCACTCCTAATGAAGCCGGTATTAGCCTTGAACTTATTAAGTATTTTAAAGGTAGAATTCCTATTCTGGGCGTTTGTCTTGGTCATCAGGCCATCGGGCAGGCGTTTGGCGGCGATGTTGTGCGAGCTCCACGCTTGATGCATGGCAAAACGTCTCTGGTATATCATGACGGTAAAGGTGTTTTTTCCGGTTTAAAGAACCCATTATCAGCTACCCGCTATCATTCATTAATAGTTAAGAAAGAAACCCTGCCTGATTGTTTTGAGATTACTGCTGAGACTGAGCTCGGCGAGATTATGGGGATTCGACATAAAGAGTATCTGATTGAAGGTGTTCAGTTTCATCCAGAGTCCATTCTTACTGAAGCTGGACATGCCATGTTAGAAAACTTTCTTACTATGAACCCTGCATGGACAACCAAGAGAAAGGGGCCAGCCGGTAAATGAGACCGACACCAATTATACGCGAAGTAAACCTGACATTGCCGCCTGCTGAAGTATTTTCGTTATTTGCCCAGCAGCCTTACAGTGTTTTTTTAGATAGCGGCGTGGATACAAACGATATGGGACGCTATTCCTTTATAGCCCGTGACCCATTTTTGCTGTTTTCCAGCAAGGCACAAACAATACATATTGAAGATAAGAGTGGTAGCCGGACTTTTGCTGGCAATCCTTTTGACGAGCTTAAGCGACTGCTTACTATATATAAAACCCAAAAAGTATCCGGACTACCTCCGTTAACTGGCGGGATTATCGGTTATTTCGGCTATGATATGGGATATCTCTTAGAAATAATTCCCGGGTTAAGTACAGATGACCTCAACAATCCTGACTGTTTCTTTGGCTTTTATGATACAGTGTTGATTTTTGACCATCATACCGGTAAGTCATACATTGCCTCAAATGGTTTTCCTGAACACAACGAGCTGGCACGGCACCATCGGGCTGAAGCCCGTATCAAGGAACTGGCTGGTATGTTAGCTGCAGCTAAACCATTGCCTGAGCCTAAGCCTCAAATACCTGAAGGTGACTTCCAGTCAAATTTTACCCGTGAGGGACATTGTGCAATGGTGCAGCAGGGTATAGACTACATTGCTGCCGGCGATATATTTCAGGTAAATCTGACACAGCGGTTTAACGCTAAGGTTACTGTTCCTCCTTACGAACTTTATCGCTATCTTCGGCATATCAATCCAGCACCCTTTGCTTCATATTTAAATTTTGGTGAGGTTATTGTCGCCAGTGCTTCACCTGAACGCTACTTACTTGTGACTGACAAAATGGTGGAAACAAGGCCAATAAAAGGCACAAGACCACGTGGAACAGATCCGGAATCAGACAGGTTGCTCAGAGATGAATTGCTCGCCAGTGAAAAGGACCGGGCTGAGTTAGTTATGATTATAGACCTTGAGCGTAACGATCTGGGAAGGGTTTGTGAGTTTGGCAGTGTCCGTGTGCCTGACTTAATCCGCTTGGAACAATATGCGACAGTCTTTCATCTTGTATCAACTGTGGTGGGAAAGCTGGCAGCGGATAAAGATATTATTGATCTTGTAAAAGCCTCTTTTCCCGGCGGTTCGATTACCGGAGCCCCTAAAGTCCGGGCAATGGAGATTATTGATGAGCTTGAGTCAGTCCGGCGAAGTATCTATACCGGTTCGGTTGGTTATATTGATTTTAACGGCGACGCTGACCTAAATATTGTTATCCGAACGTTTATTATTAAAGGGGATCGTGCTTATTATCAGGTCGGGGGTGGTATAATAGCCGACTCTATACCTGAGCTTGAATATGAAGAAAGTTTAGATAAGGCCCGGGCGCTTATGAGAGCTCTGGGTTATCACGTGTAAGGACGTTGTGATGATTATTTATTTTAATGGTCAACTTGTTCCCGCAGGCGATAGTATTGTTTCTCCGTTAGATCACGGCTTTCTTTATGGGCACGGCTTGTTTGAAACTATGCGTGCTTATAAAGGCAGGGTATTTTGTCTGGAAGAACATCTCAAACGTCTTGAAGAGGCCGCTGATTTTCTTGGCTGGCCTAAAATCCCCGACAGGGTGGAATTAAGTATGGCTATTTCCAGTGTGCTAAGCGAGAATCATCTGTGTGATGCGTCAATACGCCTGACTTTATCCCGGGGTATTGGGGCTGCGCGCCCAGACCCCGACAGTTGCGGGCAACCGACAGTTGCAGTGTATGCTTCGCAACTACCGCCCCCATTGTCGCTAGCGGGCGGCTGGCATATAGCTATAGTGAAATTACGCCGGAATTTGTCTTCACCACTTGTTAGAATCAAATCTGCCAATTACCTTGACAACCTGTTAGCCAAAGCTGAAGCCCAGTCTCGTAATGCCCAGGAGGCCATTATGCTTAATACTGACGGCTTTGTTGCGGAGGGGTCGATGAGTAATATATTTTATGTTACAGATGGACGGCTGATTACCCCTGATGATGACAGTGGCATTTTGCCTGGTGTGACCAGGCGTATTGTAATAGAACTGGCGCAAACGGCAGGGATACCTGTTGAGATGCGCCAGGTATCCCTGGCAGAACTTACCAGCGCTGATGAAATATTTTTAACAAGTTCGATTATGGAGATTATTCCGGTGACTGCATGTGATGGTAACCCAATTGGCGTTACGCCGGCAGCAGGGGCTATTACAGCAAAGTTGCAGATACTGTACCGGGAATTGGCCGAAAAGGAGTGAGACACACGGACGCACTTAAAGGAACAGCCAAATATCAGGTTGTTAAATTCCGCGGGTCGGATGTTACGAACACCGAAGAACCGGTCGTCGAAGAATTGCCCCTTACTATATACTTAAATGGTAAAGAACTTGTGACGATGCTCGCTGCTTATGGTGAGGAAGACTATTTGGTGACAGGATTTTTGGCTACAGAGGGAATAATTCAGGATATTAAAGATATTAAGACTCTTGATGTTGATGTGCTCCAAGGGATAATTCATGTAACAACCGCATCTGGAGAAACAGTAGCTGAAAAGATGTTTTTAAAACGTTATCTTACCGCCTGCTGCGGCAAAGGGCGGAGTGCCTTTTACTTTGCCAATGATGTTTTAACCGCAAAAACTGTCAATAGTGAGATCAAGCTAACAGCGCAGCAAGCGATGGCTTATTCTGAAATGCTGGAGTCAGCCTCTGAGACATTCCGGCTAACCGGTGGCGTGCATGGAGGTGCTTTGGCGGCAGAGGGTAAGTTAGTCTGTTGGAGTCAGGATATTGGACGACACAATGTCTTCGATAAACTATACGGACGCTGTTTAATCGAAGGAATCAGCACTCATGATAAAGTTCTGGTTTTTTCCGGACGGGTATCATCTGAGATAATTTTAAAGGTTAGCAAAATGAACATATCTATTATTATTGCCCGTTCGGCGCCGACAAGCTTAGCCCTTGATATGGCTGAAGAACTTGGTGTGACAGTGATTGGATTTGCCAGAGAAGAGCGGTTAAATGTGTATACTCATGCGGATCGAATTGTTGGCTGTTAACGCAACTCTTCCGAAGGCAGAATTCTTTCGGAAGAGTTTTCAATAGCAGGGATTTTATAGACATTACGTGAATCTAGTATTGGAATATCTACGAAAATAGATTATGCAGATTGGCTATGCAGGAGGAGACGCTAGTGGCACTAAAGAAAGTGCGGGTAAGTGAAGCAGTTGGCATGGTATTAGGGCATGATATGACTAAGATTGTTCCCGGCGAGTATAAAGGACCGGCTTTTACGAAAGGACATATTATTTGTCAGGAAGATATACCACACTTGCTTAATATCGGCAAAGATCATATATATTTACTTGAGCTGGGTGATGACCAAGTTCACGAAAACGATGCCGCTCAGCGCATTGCTTGGCTGGTGGGGGGCGCAAACACCTATTTAACCGCGCCGGCCGAGGGTAGGGTGAGCATTTTAGCTCAGTATGACGGGTTATTAAAGGTAAATCGTGATGCAGTGACCAGGATAAATTCGGTTGAGTATACTGTTTTATCCACTTTGCATGGTAACAAACTGCTTAAAGCAGGCGAGGTGTTAGCTGGAGTAAAGGTAGTACCACTGATCGTAGATGCCGAAACAATTAGGAAAGTTGAGAAGATCGCAGGTGAATATCAGGATATAGTGTCCATAAAACCATTGCAGCCTATGAAAACAGCTGTAATTACAACAGGCAATGAGGTTTTTTATGGGCGTATCCAGGATAAGTTTGGTCCGGTTCTAGCAGAAAAAATTAAAACCTATAAGGCAACTTTTAGCGGGTTGAGCTTTCAGCCTGATGACAAAGAAAAAATCACTCAGAATATTTTTGATTGCATTCGTGCCGGGGCAGAGGTTATTGTTGTAACCGGCGGAATGTCTGTTGATCCTGACGATGTTACTCCTGATGCTATTCGGGCAACAGGCGCTGAGATTATTACCTATGGAACACCGGTATTGCCGGGTGCTATGTTTATGCTAGCCTATCTTAACAATGTAGCCATTTTTGGATTGCCAGCTTGTGGTATGTTTTCAAAAATCACGGTATTTGATCTGGTTTTTCCAAGAATACTTGCTGGTGAAAAATTGAGTAAGCAGGATTTTGCGGAAATGGGATATGGCGGTTTATGCATGAATTGTAAAGAATGTGTTTATCCGTGCTGCCCGTTCGGAAAGTGATGGGGGGAATATTCCGTGTCAGTTAAATTAGAGGTAGCCCAGGAGATTTTATTAAATTTAGTAAAAGTGATGCCAAAGGAAAAAGTGGTGTTGAGTGAATGTTGGCGTCGTGTTTTGGGGGAAACGGTCGTTTCTGATATGGACTTCCCGCCTTTTGATCGATCACCGCTTGATGGTTATGCCCTAATTGATGAAGAAGTGGCTAACGCGACCCCGGAGAATCCGGTAATCCTACAGCAAACTGACTATATTCCGGCAGGTGATACTCCACATAAACCTGTTATTCCCGGAACTGCATGCCGCATTATGACTGGCGCGCCTATACCACCGGGGGCCACAGGTGTGATTCGTTTGGAAGACACCATTGTAGATGGTGATAAAGTAACAATTCTGGATGGTAGAGGAGCCAGCAATAATATTTGCTTGCAAGGCGAAGAGCTTTCTAGTGAAGAAGAGGTCGTTTTTCAAGGTACTGTTATCAATGCTGGCGTAATGGGAATGTTAGCTGTGCTTGGCAAGAGTCGTCCCTCTGTATTCTGTAAGCCACGTGTGGCCCTTATTGCTACAGGCAGCGAGATTGTGCCTGTTGATTTTCCCTTGACACCGGGAAAAATCCGAAACTCAAATAGTTTTATGCTGAGCGCGCAAGCTGCCGAGGCTGGGGCTCAGACAGTTTTGTTAGGTAATGCATCAGATAATGTTGATGAGATTGCTCACTTGTTGGAAACAGCCTCTGACTGTGATGTATTTATTACTACCGGTGGCGCTTCTGTCGGTGATTTTGACTTTATTAGTGAAGTGTATAAGAAATTGGGAATTACGTTGCTGTTTGACAGAGTAAGTATTAAACCCGGAATGCCGGTGCTGGCCGGAATTCGTGATGGAAAACTCTATTTTGGCCTATCAGGCAATCCTGCAGCAGCGGCGATTTCCTTTGAACAGCTGGTACGGCCTGTATTGATGAAGATGGGGGGGCGTAAGGTGTGGTGGCGGCCACGCATTAAAGCCATACTGGCAACTCCTTTTAAAAAAATGACAGGTGCCAAACGTTTTGTGTGGGCACGGTGTTGGCAAACAGATAATGATATCTTAGTTGAGCCGTCACGCGCTCAGGGTAATGGCATGCTTAAATCAGCAATGGGAGCAAATGCAATTATAGTTATTCCGGAGAACTCCCCACCATTGCCGGTAAACGCGGAAGTTGAGGTTATTTTGTTAGCCGATGCCTAGTTTTATAAACTGCAAATTGAATTTGACGTTACCATTAAAAAGTGAGGCCTGGGGCTTGAATAAATTTGCCCATAGGCCTCACTTTTTGATGTTATGTAAACAATTGAATTTGACCCCAATATGTGTTATCTTTTATAGTGATACTTTGTGAAATTTTTTTCACAATGAGGCAGGAGTTTATTAAGAAGAATGGAATAAAGTCAGAAGATTATAATTTATTTTCTAAGGAGCATTAAATCGCTGCTGAACTGCATTAAAAAGCTACTCAGGTGCTAAAAAGATTTATTGGGGGGAGCAATTTGGAGAAAGTTTTAACAGTCTGTCCTTATTGTGGTGCTGGCTGCCAGATGTATCTGTTGGTCGAAAACCACCGGGTTATTGGTGCTGAACCGGCGAACGGACCTATTAATGAAGGTGAGCTTTGTTTAAAAGGTCATTATGGCTGGGATTTCCTCAATGATACGAAGATTTTGAGCAAACGATTGACAAAACCATTGCTCAGATATGACCGAAAAGAAGATTTCCATGAAGTAGAATGGGATGAAGCGCTGGATTATGTTGCTGATAAACTTAAGTCCATTAAGGAGAAATACGGCCCTGATGCCATCATGGGCACAGGCTCGGCCCGGGGTATGGGAAATGAACCAAACTACCTCATGCAAAAATTTATGCGCGCGGTGATCGGTACCAACAATATCGATCATTGCGCCCGTGTTTGACACGCTCCCTCTGTAGCCGGTCTGGCTACTACATTTGGCAGTGGAGCAATGACAAACTCCATACCGGAAATCGAAAATGCTACCTGTTTGTTGATATTTGGTTATAACGGCGCCGATTCCCATCCGCTGGTGGCTCGCCGCATTCTAAAGGCTAAGGAAAGAGGGGCCAAAATTATTGTTGTGGATCCTCGCAAAACAGAATCAGCCAGAATTGCGGACATCTGGTTGCCGATCAAAAATGGTTCGAATATGGCGGCAGTTAATAGTTTTGCAAACATTATACTTGCAAAAGGTTGGGAAAACAAAACCTATATCGAGAATTATACTGATGGATTTGCGGAATACAGACAAACGATTGCTAAATATACGCCTGAGTACGCACAAAAAATCTCCGGTCTTGACCCTAAGCTTGTGGAACAGGCGATGGAGATTTACGCGAAATCAGAAAGATCGTTTATTCTCTATGGTATGGGTGTATGTCAATACAATCAGGCGGTGGATGTGGTCAAAGGCTTGGGCGGTTTATGCCTGTTGACCGGACAAATTGCTAAACCCAGCTCTGGGATTGGGCCTGTACGCGGACAAAATAACGTACAGGGAGCTTGCGATATGGGCGCACTACCAAATGTGTTTCCAGGATATCAGCCGGTTACCAACCCTGATAACCGCAAAAAATTTGCCCAGGCCTGGGGTGTGGAAAGCTTGCCGGACAAAGTGGGTTATATGCTGACAGATGTTCCGCATTGCGTCGAGGAAGGAAAACTGAAAGCCTTCTATATTATTGGCGAAGACCCCGTGCAGAGCGACCCGGATGCCGCTGGTGTGAGAAAAGCACTTGAGGAACTGGAACTGGTGGTTCTTCAGGATATATTCATGAATAAAACGGCGTTGCATGCGGATGTTATTCTGCCGGCTACCTCCTGGGGTGAGCATGGCGGCGTATTTAGCGGTGCAGACCGTAGGTTCCAGCGCTTCCGCCAAGCTGTGGATGCTAAAGGTGATGTTAAGGACGACTGGGTTATTATTTGCGAATTAGCGAAACGGTTCGGTTATGAAATGAACTATAATAATACTGAGGAAATCTGGAGTGAAATGATTAGTTTGAGTCCGAGTTTTGCCGGTGCTACCTATGACAGAATTGAAAAATTAGGCAGTATTCAATGGCCATGCCCTACTGAGGAACATCCGGGTACGTCGTACCTGTTCAAAGGTAACGTATTCCAAACTCCCAGTATGAAAGGGAATTTCTTTGCTGCAGAGTGGCGTCCGCCAGTTGAACAGCCTGATGCCGAATATCCACTGGTTTTGTCTACAGTACGGGAAGTCGGTCACTATTCATCCCGCACAATGACAGGCAACTGTTGGGGGCTTGCCAAACTGGCCGATGAGCCCGGTTACCTCCAGATTCATCCAGATGATACTGATAAACTTGGCATTGCTGACGAAGACCTTGTGCGTGTGACAACACGGCGCGGCTCAGTTATAACCAGGGCTTTGGTAACTGACCGGGTGCGTGCAGGTGTTGTATATATGACTTACCAATGGTGGCTTGGGGCTTGCAACGAACTGACTATTCATGCTGTTGATCCTATTTCTAAGACGCCTGAATATAAGTATTGTGCGGTCAGAGTGGAAGCTATCAAAGATCAGAAAAAGGCTGAAGAAGAACTTACCGCCGCATACAATGAGCTTAAACTTAAAATGGGTGCTGTCGTTTCTTAGTTGTTCTGGAACGAAGCTGCTTTTTTCCGATACTTACGGGATCAGGATCATGTGTAGCCAATTAACTAGGTCTAGCTGGTTATGTCAAGCAATACAGGATAAATTATCGTTATGCATGGTATAATTGTTGTTTTGCTTATTTCGCTAAATAATCTCCCAGCGTTTTATTATAGATTGCAATTTTCTTAATAAAAGGGGGAGAAATTAGTTGGAGAAAGTATTAACAGTCTGTCCGTACTGTGGTTCAGGATGCCAAATGTACCTGTGTGTTGAGAACAACCGGGTTGTCGGGGCTGAACCCGCAAATGGGCCGATTAATGAAGGCGAATTATGTTTGAAAGGCCATTATGGCTGGGATTTTTTAAACGATACCAAAATCCTGAGCAAACGTCTTACTAAACCGATGCTCCGGTACAATCGTAACGAGCCACTGCATGAGGTTGGCTGGGATGAAGCGTTGGATTATGTGGCTGATAGGCTGAAAGCTATCAAAGAAAAATACGGTCCGGATGCTATAATGGGTACTGGCTCGGCCCGGGGTACTGGAAATGAAACTAATTATGTCATGCAAAAATTCATGCGTGCGGTAATTGGGACAAATAATGTTGATCATTGCGCCCGTGTGTGTCACGGCCCTTCGGTAGCCGGCTTGACAACCATCTTTGGCAGCGGAGCGATGTCCAATTCAATACCTGAGATTGAAGACGCGGATTGCCTGCTAATCTTTGGTTACAACGCGGCTGATGCACACCCCTTAGTAGCTAAACGGATTTTAAGGGCAAAGCAAAAAGGCGCAAAAATTATTGTTGTGGATCCTCGCAGAACTGAGGCAGCGCGGATTTCCGACTTATGGCTGCAGCTTAAAAATGGTTCCAATATGGCTATGGTCAATAGTTTCGCCAATATTGTTTTAGCAAGAGGCTGGCAAAATGACCGGTTTATTGACAACTTTACCGAAGGCTTTGAGGAATATCGCAAAACTGTTGAACGCTACACACCGGAGTATGCCCAGTCCATTACGGGTATTGATCCTAAATTAGTGGAAGAGGCAATGAAGATATATACTCACTCCAATAATTCATTTATTTTGTGGGGAATGGGGGTAACCCAATTCGGTCAGGCGGTGGATGTTGTTAAAGGTCTTGGTTCGCTGTGCCTCTTAACAGGGCAGATTGGCAAGCCTAGTTCGGGAGTTGGACCTGTACGCGGTCAGAATAATGTTCAGGGAGCCTGTGATATGGGGGCATTGCCAAATGTTTTTCCCGGATACCAGCCGGTTATAGAGGCTGCCAACCGGAAAAAATTTGCCAAAGCCTGGGGTGTGGAGAATCTGCCTGATAAGATTGGTTTTACCATTACCGAAGTTCCCCACGCTGTTGCTGCCGGTAAATTGAAAGCCTTCTACATTATTGGCGAGGATCCGGCGCAAAGCGATCCGGATTCAGCCGGCCTGCGCAAGGCCCTTAATGATTTGGAATTTGTGGTATTCCAGGATATCTTCATGAACAAAACAGCGCTGCATGCTGATGTCATCCTGCCGGCAACTTCCTGGGGTGAGCATGGTGGAGTATTCAGCGGAGCTGACCGGCGCTTCCAACGTTTTCGCAAAGCTGTTGATGCTAAAGGTGATGTTAAGGATGACTGGGTCATTATCGGTGAGTTGGCAAAACGTTTTGGCTATGATCTGATTTATAAAGATACCGAAGAAATATGGAATGAACTGATCGGGTTATGCCCGAGCTATGCTGGGGCGACTTATGAAAAAATGGAACGCCAGGGTAGTGTGTTATGGCCGTGCAGAACTGCTGAAGATCCAGGAACGTCATATTTATTTAAAGGAAATATTTTCCAAACGGCCAGTAAGAAGGGGATCTTTTTCGCGACTGAATGGCGTGCTCCGGCAGAGGTGCCTGATGCAGAATACCCGACAGTACTCTGCACTGTCCGGGAAGTTGGCCATTATTCGTCCCGGACGATGACCGGCAACTGTTGGGGATTATCTCAATTGGCCGACGAGCCTGGCTATGTTCAGATTAGTCTCGAAGATGCCGCCCGCCTTGGTATTGAAGATGAGCATTTAATGCGTGTTACTTCACGGCGCGGTTCAGTTATGTCCAGAGCCAGGGTTACCGAACGGGTAAAAGCGGGAGCAGTGTACATGACGTACCAATGGTGGATTGGCGCTTGTAATGAATTAACCATCGATAATCTTGATCCGATCTCTAAAACACCTGAGTATAAATATTGTGCAGTAAAACTGGAAGCGATCCCGGATCAAGTTAGTGCAGAGCAGCAGCTTGTCGCTATGTATAATGATATGAAACGTAAAATGGGTGCTGTTGTTTCTTAATTAAAAAGATGAGAAGTGCGTCTTCTTAAAAGGGAGGTAATTATGGAGAAGTTAAGTCCATTTGTTGTTGGCGATGGGGAAAAATGCATCGGCTGCAAAGCTTGTGAGGTTGCCTGCCATGTATCCCATAATGTAAACGGTATTACGGCGGGAAATATTGATACTCCAGTGTTCCCCAAGTTGTTTGTCACCCGTGTGGAAGAAGTGACTATGCCGGTTCAATGTCACCATTGTGAAGATGCGCCCTGTGCTCAGGCTTGTCTTGAGAAAGCTATTTATTTTGATGGAGACAAAGTCCTGATTAATACGGCCAAATGTAAAGGCTGCAAAGACTGTCTGGTGGCCTGTCCGTTCGGCGCAGTAGAGCTTGTTCCCATGTTTGTCAAGGGTGAGGAAGTAATACAAACTAATTTGAAAAAGCCGCTCATGTATGGCAATAAATGTGATTTGTGCTATACCAGGAAACGCGGACCTATTTGTGTTGAAGCGTGCCCCGAAAAGGCGTTGCGTCTGGTCGAGCCACATAAAGAAAAAAAAGAAAAGAATAGAAAAGCTGTTGCCACTATTGTTGGCATGTTTAAAAAATAGGGGGTGAATAACATGCAATATACAATTGAAATTGATCAGGAATTGTGTACCGGATGCCATCGGTGTATTGACGTCTGTCCGGTTGGCGCTATTGGGGGACCTTCAGGAATGGCGGTGGATATCAATTATGACAAGTGCTGTTTCTGCGGCCAGTGTGTTCAGATTTGCAGTGCTTATCAAGAGTATAAATCGGAAACTACAGCACCGCGTGCAACCAAGATGAAGGATCGTGGCTTATTGGATAGTGTTAAGGAGCCGCTATTTGCGGCGCATAATATGGGCCACGCGCAAAAGGTATGGGAAGCGCTCAACAATCCTAATGTAGTGACCATGGTCCAATGTGCGCCAGCGGTGAGAGTTGGTCTGGCAGAAGATTTCGGTATGGATTCAGGTGAACTGGTTGCAGGAAAAATGATTACTGCTCTCAGAAAGTTGGGCTTTGATCGGGTATATGATACTAATTTTACTGCTGATCTGACAATCATGGAGGAAGGCAGTGAGTTAATTAAACGGATCCAAGAGAATGGTGTATTACCTATGTTTACTTCCTGTTGTCCGGCATGGGTTAAATATGTAGAACAAGAACAGTTTGAGCTTCATGAGAACCTGTCTACTTGCAAGTCTCCGCAGCAAATGGCTGGAGCATTATTTAAGACTTATGGCGCCCAGGTTGACAAACTTGAGCCTGCGAAAATAGTCAGTGTATCAGTTATGCCCTGTACTGCTAAAAAGTTTGAGGCTTCCCGGGCGGAAATGAAGTCGAGCGGCAGCCAGGATGTGGACTTGGTTCTGACAACAAGAGAACTGGCAAATTTAATCAAACACGCTGGCATTGATTTTAAAAATCTTGAGCCAGGTCAGCCTGACTCTGTATTAGGTGCTTATACCGGGGCTGGTCATATATTTGGAGTTACCGGCGGGGTCATGGAAGCTGCCCTGCGTACAGGTTATGAATTGATTACCGGTAAAGCACTTGATGATATCAATATCCTGGATGTACGGTATAGCCAGGGCATAAAACGCGCTACGATCCAGGTGGGCGATTTGGCTGTTAAGACAGTTGTGGTGGCCGGGCTGGAGAATGTAACACCTATCATTGATGAGATTAAAAATGGTACTG
>JAQSXM010000446.1 GCA_029256645.1 Sporomusa sp.
AATTCGAATGGTATTGGCAATGATAAACAAAGCGGCCAGTGCCAGAAAACCAATCAGAATCAGCCCAACAATCCGGATCATTTTGGTCAGACTAAACAACTGTTCAATAACTTCCTGGCCATATTTAGCAGTTTCCACGCCTTTAAGCTGGCTAATTGAATTAGCCACCGGCTTAACATACTCAGGCTTGTCTACTTTAACCTCAAAAGAATTAGGCAATGGATTGGTGTCGCCCAAAGCGGTAAGCAGCCCCTGCTGCTCACCCAGTCTGTCCTTAAATTTAACCAGGGCCTGTTCTTTATCAACAAACATGACCTGGGTAACCCCGTTCAGCTTGGTTATCCTTGTGCCAATCTCCCGCATATCCCGGTCAGACAACGAGTCTTCCATGTACACGGTAATCTGTACCTGGGTTTCCAGGGTTGAGGCCATGTGGTTAAGGTTGAGAACCATAATCAGGAACATCCCCAGGATCAACAGCGAGAGCGCCACCGTACTGACAGACGCAATGCTCATCAGTCCATTATGTTTGAGGGAGGAAATGGCCTCACGCACAAAATATTCAAATGTCCTAATCCTCATAACCATATACCCCTTTTACCTGATCACGGACAATACGGCCTTTTTCGATAGCAATAACCCGTTTCTTCATCGCATCAACTACAGTTTTATCATGAGTAGCCATGACAATGGTGGTGCCGGCCTTATTAATTGTATCAAATACCTTCGTAATCTCCCAGGAAGTATCTGGATCCAGATTGCCTGTTGGTTCGTCGGCAATCACAACAACCGGGTTATTAATAATAGCCCGGGCAATAGCGACCCTTTGCTGCTCACCGCCGGACAGTTCTGACGGATATGTACGAATTTTATGCCTGAGGCCTACCAGTTCAAGTACATTATGAACGCGTTTCTGCATCTCACGCCGTGACGCTTCAATGACCTGCATGGCAAAAGCCACATTATCATATACAGTTTTATTCGGCAGCAGACGATAGTCCTGGAATACAATCCCTAATCCCCGCCGCAAATAGGGTACTTCCTTAGACATCATATCGACAACATTACGCCCGTTAACGACAAGCCGCCCGCTGGTAGGCAATTCTTCTCTAAAAATTAATTTAATGAAGGTCGATTTGCCTGCGCCGCTCGGACCGACTACAAAAACAAAATCCCCTTTGCCAATGTCCACGGAAACGTCTGCTAAAGCAACCGAGCCGTTGTTATATACTTTCGACACTTCACTCATGGTAATCAATCCAAAAGTACCTCCATTGTTAATTCAAAGACTAAAAGCAATTTGTTGTATTCGACATGATTTTTGAAAAACCTCCTTATTCTTGTAACATCAATTATATCTTGCTATATTTTTCCAGCATAGTACACTACTTCAGTAACTCCATCGTATACAAGGTCGTAATCCCCAGTACACTCAACAAACCAAAATACCACCAGGCTACCTTGAGCCGCTGGGCAGCGGTAAGCTGATAATAGCTGCTATCCAGCTGCTCTTCGCCCCGCCATAACTCAAACAGTGAAAACAGGAAGATAATTAATATAAATATATTATGGGTATATAGAAAAACTGCGCCAATAACAAGACTGCCAATCCACCACAGACGCGGCGAGATGGCAGCGGCAATACGTTCACCGTCAAGCGGCGCACAGGGGATCAGGTTAAAAAGATTAAGCAGACATGCCGTATACGCCAGCACCAGTACCAGCGTACTATCACTCCACAGATACAAAACCAGGCATACCAGAGCGCTGAGAGTACCGGCCGCCGGGCCGCCAATCGCGATATTGGCTGTCATCTTGGCATTGACAGGGGCGCGATTTAAACTGATAACAGCGCCGATAAACGGGATAAAGGTCGGCCCGGTGGCGCGCAGCCCGACAATGCGGGAAGCCACTACATGCCCGAGTTCATGAATCAGTAAAAGAAGCACAAACCCCAGTGCAAATCTGCCCCCGAAGGCCAGGGCATAAAAAGCCAGCGATACCAACATGGAGGCGGCTGTCGACAGGGCTCCGCCCATCTGTATCAACGCCAGCAGGCCGACCAATCCGATCCCGGCCCGGCGTAATACCCGGCGGGCCAGGTTTACTACTGTCCAGTTGCTCACACAACCCCTCCTTTTTAAAAAATAGAACCCGCACATACATAATACATATGCATGTGCGGGCTTCTTTAATGCTTCAGTCCGTCCTTACGCTTTTTTACGGCTGACTACCCTTTGGACAGCAGCAACAATAGCGTCTTCTGTCAGATTATATTTTTTCAGCAGATCTCCGGGTGTACCGGATTCGCCGAAGGTATCCATGACACCAACCCGTTCCATCGGTACAGGGAAACTTTCGACAAGTACTTCGGCTACTGCGCCGCCAAGGCCGCCGATAATGCTGTGTTCTTCACAGGTAACAATGGCGCCGGTATCACGGGCAGCAGCAATAATTGCCTCTTTATCAATCGGTTTGATAGTAGCCATATCAAGTACCCGGGCACTAATTCCCTGGGAAATAAGTTGTTCAGCCGCATGGCGGGCAGGTGCCACCATAATGCCGCAGGCAATGATCGTTACATCGACGCCATCGGTCAACAATGCGGCTTTGCCAAGACGAAATTCATACGCCTCGCCAAATATATCAGGTACCGCGGCCCGGCCTAACCGGATATAGACAGGTCCCTGATACTCAGCGGCAAAATCGATAGCCTGCTTAGTCTCA
>JAQSXM010000053.1 GCA_029256645.1 Sporomusa sp.
AATAGTTACGGCTCTGATGTCTATTTGAACAAGACATATGTTAATTGTTCCTTTAAGATCGTGACAGGTTTTATAGAACCCCATTTTTTTGCCGGATTTTCCGGCGGCCCTAAAGGTATCTGTCCCGGCATTGCCGGTATATCAACAATACAGGACTTCCATAACGCCGAAATGATCGGCGACAAGAACAGTACCTGGGGCGTGATAGAAGGCAACATTGTCCAGGATGCTGCCACACAAAACTGCCTGATGGCTAAACCTGATTTTATGCTTAATGTTACCTTAAATGGCCAAAAAGAGATTACCGGTGTATTTGCCGGTGAACTGATTGCCGCCCATCGCACTGGCTGCGGATTTGTAAAAGACCATGCGATGTACCCGGTAGATCAGCTGTTTGATATTGTCATTACCACAAACTCCGGTTACCCGCTTGACCAAAACCTGTACCAAACAGTCAAAGGTTTGAGTGCCGCAGCCCAGGTTGTTAAAGAGGGCGGTGCTATCTTGTCTTGTTCAGAATGCTCCGACGGTGTACCCGCCCATGGCAACTACGCAAAAATACTGAAAATGAAAAATACGCCGCAAGAGTTGCTAACTATGATCAGCAATCCCGAGTTCCGGATATTTGATCAGTGGCAGGTTCAAGCGCAAGCCTTAATTCAAAGTAAAGCCGATTGCTATCTGTATTCCAGCCTTGACCCCCAGACAGTAAGAGAGGCTAAGCTTATTCCAGTAGTCAGTCCGTGCGAGGCTATCACCGAATTGTTAGAAAAGATGCCAGGCGCTAGCGTTGCGGTATTACCCTTAGGGCCACTAACCATTCCCTATGTGAAATAGTTGCAGTTTCACATGAGTGGCATCAATACTTAAATGGAGTAGAGGAGATGTTTTATCTTGACAAACCAACTTTCCTACGATCAATTTTCGGCAGAAACCGCCCAGCTTATCAGCAAAAATGCCTTTATGACTACAGCCCATGGCGGCAAAATCAACACCATGACCATCGGCTGGGGCAGTGTCGGTATCATGTGGGGCAAACCGGTCTTCACCGCCATGGTACGCCAGTCCCGCTTTACCAAAGAGCTTGTCGAGCAAAGCGGGGAATTTACTATTACCCTGCCGCTGGCCAATATGAAAGAGGCCCTTGCACTGTGCGGCTCCCAATCCGGACGTGATATTGATAAGATTGCGGCTGCCAAACTTACACTGGCTGATAGTCAGGCCGTTGCCACCCCAGTTATTGCTGCCCCAGGCCTACAGCTGGAATGCAAGGTTGTATTTAAACAAACTATGCCACCCGAAAGCCTGGATACCGGTTACCAAAACAAATGGTACGCAACCGGTGATTATCACACTATGTATTTTGGTGAAATCATCGCCGCTTATAAAACAATATAGAATTCATAATCCCCTCTGACAAGAGGGTATTGAGGCAATCCATCATTCCAGATAACTGCTCAATACCCTCTCAGTCAAAGGGGATTCTTTATATGCAATAATTTATCAAAACGTCTGTATAATAACTCCAAACTTAGCTACTAAATCAGGATCAAATTGCCGCCCTGCACAGCTAAACAGTTCAGTAATTGCCTCTTCTTTACTCATGGCCTTCCGGTAAGGGCGGTCGCTGGTCATTGCATCATACGCGTCTACAATAGACAACATCCGGCATTCAATAGGAATATCCTCGCCGGCCAACCCAAGCGGATAACCCTGACCATTCCACCATTCCTGATGTTTAAGTATCCAGTCTGCAATCGGCACTAAATCCGGTGCTGACACTGCTATACGATAGCCAATCTCACAATGTTGACGCATGACAACCCATTCTTCTGCAGTCAAGCGGTCAGGCTTAAATAAGATACTATCAGGTATCCCTACTTTGCCAATGTCATGAAAGCGTGCAAACAGCCGAAGATCCGCAATACTGGTCTCAGGTAACTCTACAACTACGGCAAACGCCTCTATCAAATCCTGAAGTCTGTCACCATGTCCCTCAGTTATATAATCACGGGCTTCAAGCGCCTTCATCAGCGCCTTAACAATCGCACTCCTGGTACTTTTCTGGCGGTGGAGCTTCTCTCTGTACATGCTGTCATCAGCTTGTTTTAATAGACTGTCGATATCGAGAGGGGGTTGTCCACATACCGCGACTCCCATTGATAGACTAATGGGAACAGTAGGGTTCTGAGCATTATAGAAATCAATCCTCTCTTGTATTCGCTGACAACAGTTTGTAATTCCTTTTACCGAAGGGCCATGTAAAAGGATGGCGAATTCATCGCCGCCAATTCGTGCTATGAGCTCGCTGGAACTACAGCAACTTGTTAATATTCCCGCAACCACTTGCAAAATATTATCGCCCATAGTATGGCCAAGTGTGTCGTTCACCATCTTTAGACCATCAACATCGCAAATAATTATTCCTGCCGCGCCCTCATCTAAGAGTTGAATTCGTTTCATCTGTTCCTCAAAGAACGGTCTATTATACACCTTCGTTAATGCATCATGTAAACTGAGAAACTCCAGTCTCTCTTCCAATCGCTTGCGATCTGTTATGTTGCGATTAATTACCAATGCTTCATCTTCACTACTACCAATAATTCGCACTTCATACTGTTCAACCTGGCCATGAACGGTAAGCTGATACTCAAAATTCTGGATATCGCCGCTTGCCAATACTAATTCAACACTCTGCAGCATTTTCGCGGCAATCTCCGCTGGAAATACATCAAAAATAGTTTTTCCTAAAAACCAGTCTTGCGATATTAATAATGGTTCTCTACCTGCTTTATAATCAATGAATGTACCATCCCGTTTAATAATAAACATGGGGTCCGGTATCGCGTTGATTAACGCTTGATTACTGGCCTGAGAAGTTCTTAAAGCCTCCTCAGCCTGCCAACGTTCCTGTAATTCCTTCTTATACGAGCTAACCAGGGTGGCGTTATCCAAGGCAATGGCCGCAAGATCACCGAACCGCTGTAGCAATACAACCTCATGCTCAGCAAGGCTTCTGCCTCGTTCAGAGAATGCCAGCCCGAATGCGCCGATCACTTTAATGCCTCGCCGTAATGGGATGATGACAAAATAGTGAGTTTCATCAAAAGCAGGGTGCTGCAAACGGTGCTCCCAGGTATTATAGTCTTTGGCAATAGCAATCTTGCCTGTGCTATAGACCCTGCCAAGCAGGCCTTCGGTAACCTTTACCCGCTTAGTTACATCCTGAGTAAAAGTCCCTACCGCAACTTTTCTGTCAAAAACACCGGCCGCTTCATCCACCAATGATATAAATCCATCAGGTGTACCTATCAGTTGTGTTGCGCTGGCAACAATCATCGCCAGTACATCGTCAAGGTCAACTTGATGCATAAGACCTACCGCAATATCATGCAGTGAAGTCAAAATGACATTTTGACGGCTTATTATTACTTCTCTGGCTAACAATTCATCAAACTGTTGCCTTAACTCCTCTTCTGACGCTAGCAATTCTTCATAAGCTGCCGTAAGTTCTTCATTTAAAACACTATATTTTTCTTCGCTTTCTCTCAAAACTGTTTCCAGCACAACAGCTCCGGTAATATCCCGTATTATACTAAATACAGCTTCGCCCTCCGGTAATCGAACCTGCTGAGAATTAACTTCTACAGGAAACCGCTCACCGTTTCGCCGTATATGAAAAGTGCGAAACACAATACCTGTTTGTTGGGCCATCTCAATTTGATCATCAACCTGAGAAAGTGTGTCCGGAGAACGCAACTCGTAAATATTCATGCTCCTGAGCTCATTCATAGAATAACCATAGGCGTTAACAGCAGCTTGATTCGTCTCAATAATTTTACCGTCTGTACTGATAACCAAAATAATATGCCGTGCTTGCTTAATTAAGTTTCTGTATAGTACAACATCCTTACAATCCCACATATTTACATTGTCATCTGATGGCACCATTTCGGTATTCCTCCAACATTTCTCCCTGCAATATCAGTATTTGGGTTCTGATGGATCTCTTACATCTTAAACTTACCGCAATACACCGGATATCCATTGGCATTTTAGCCAATGCCTTGCTGATTGACTCACTTCCCCCATGACACTAATTGTTCTTAGCTAGCAGCAAAAACTAACCTGCTTTCTTGCCTATGGTCACTCCGTTAATGGAGCCGGCTACCGATTATTGTTTGAGCTGGACTGTTCGGCACCGGCGCCGAACTCTTAATAAACTGTAGCAGCGCAAGTAATGGCTTTGCGATCATCTGCGCGATATAAATCCGCTCATCCCGAAGATAATAAATGCAGTACCTCCCTTTAAATGTTTGACTGGAATTAACCTTTTTATATAAATAGTATTTATTTCCTCATTCGCCTGTTCAAAAGATAGGTATACCTGTTATAACCGATAATTGCCAAAGCTAGTAATGTGACAGAAATTAGAATACCTGGTTTTTAAAATTACCTTGATGTTGTCAAAAAGATTTGATCGAATCTTCTCCTAGCTTAAAAGTCTATATCTGGTGACAATGGGCAAACCATCGCTGTGTTAGCAATCTAAGCAACTACTTAAACTGTTTTTAAAAAAACACCACTCTTGCCAGCAGTCTGGGCTTTCGCTGACACTCTTAATTTATTAACCTCATTTAGAAGCTTCTCCAAATCAACATAAAGAGCAGCGACATCGCCCGGGTTTTCGTCTTTTTCCCACTCTCGAATCTGTTGCAATTTCTCTTCAATCTTATCAGTAAGTTCATTTTCTTGTTGATTTGCAGTATGTCTACTATCCATCACCGCTCTCCTTTAATAATTTTTTGTCTCTTATATACATATATACATAAAGAAGTAAATTTCTTCTATTGACTCAAAAAGATACATTAAACCATTATTACTATAACAGGTAGAATCTATAAAAATCATGATAGAAACGCAGCTTTCAGCATTTTCCGGCATTTATTGTTTATTCTTACTTATCCCACACATCACTCAATCAGCTGGGTTAGTCGGGTTGCAGATTTCGTCAACCTGCTTCTGGATGCTTATATTCAGACGATAACCAACGCCACGTACCGTACTGATCATAATTACCCTAGATAGAAGGGTTACTTTTTGCCTCAGTTGTTTCACTAATGCATCCGCACTGTTAGGCACAGCTTCACCAGGTCCCCATATGTGACTGAGAATAGTCTCCCTGGCAACCGCTCTTTCTCTATGTTTAAGCAATAACTCTAATAGCTGTCCTTCTTTCTTGGATAATCTAATACAACTATTGTCAAACGAAAGTATTCGCTCCTTGGGAACATAAGAGAGCCCATTATATTCATAATTCCCTGTCCAGCTCCCAGAAACCCTTCGTGTTAGGGCATTCAACCGGGCAAGTAGTTCCACGAAGGAGAATGGTTTTACCAAAAAATCATCGGCGCCGCTTTCCAGGGTTATTAACCGATTCTGTATCGTATTTCGATGAATAAAAATCAGAATTGGTGTTTTTACTCCCTGTTGCCGTAATATTTTCAGAACGGTCAAGCCATTCTCCAAAGCAAGAATAATGGCATCATAATGGTCATATGATAGAAAACTAATTGCTTGTTCACTATCCTCACTCCAATCAACTTCAATTCCATTGGTCGTCAACCCATTGTTTATCATGCGTGCAGTGAGCGGTTCATCTTCAACCAACAAAATTCGCATGGCTTCTTTTTCCTTCAACATTCAATCTTCCCAGCGAAGAACGAACCCGCTTCCTCTTTCATTCTCAATGCTACAGCAAAAACGGAAAGGTTCGAGGCGCCGACGCAATTGAGCGACTAATGGGTCAACAGCAGCAAGCGACACCGGTTTTTCTTTCCAAATGGCTACCGCCAAATGTTCCCGCGAAACCGGTTGCCCTTTACAACGCAACAATATTTCAAACAAAGCTGCTTCCTTTTTCGACAGATGGATTAATTGCCCTCTAGCGACAATCGTCCGCTCGCCACAGCGGTATTCAATTGTACCAGACTTTGTAACAATAGCTTCATCGATAGAATGGGAGCGACGAATCAGGTTCTGAATTCTGGCCAAGAGTTCAGGGAATATACAGGGCTTGGAAATATAATCATCAGCACCGCAGTTCAGACCAGTGACACAGTCTTCTACTGTGCTGCGGGAGGTTAACATTATAATGGGTACGTAATTTCGCTGTCGACGTAGTAAACTACATATTTCGATTCCGTTGCAGCCTGGTAATATCCAATCGAGAAGTAGCAAGTCATATTTATTGTTGCTACACATTGTTATTGCCTCATGACCGTCCTTCGCCCACTCAACGTCCCAACCAGCCTTTGAAAGTTGCATAACCAGCATCTCGCCAGTAAAAGGATCATCCTCTGCCATCAGAATACGCATCCATTAGACACCCTCTTTACATATATCACCATACTCATTATAAATTACGCAATCTTATAAAATCATGAAAGTCTTCTGTTTTTCACTGGTCTTCATAGATTTTTTCTATTAGCTGGCGATATTCTGCCTCTACTGCCCGCAAGTTTTCTACATAATTCCCGTCAGCGGTCCGTAAGCTGTTTTCCAGAATCATAGCTGTCCGGTACAGACGAGGTGCAGCGAAATTTCCTGCTGCGCCTTTAAGAGTATGAACCAATCGCTCTCCCGCTCGCCAGTTTCCGGCTCGTATTGAAGTGATAAGATCTGTTAGCAGCGGTTCAATTACAATGGGAAAACGCTTGATACACTCTCGATATGTATCATAATCGCCACCTACGTATGCAAGCAGTGTCGCCGAATCGAAAATTACATCTGGTGTTATGTCACTTGTAGTAAAATACGCAGTAGTATCTGTCAGAACCGAATATAATTGTGACGCTGTAAATGGTTTACTCAAATAGTCATTCATCCCGGCGTTAAGGCACTGTTCCCGTTCGTCATCCAATGCCCCCGCAGTCATCGCTATAACAAATACGTCGCGGTTTCGCGCAGTTTCAGGAGAGCCACGCAGTAAGCGAACCGCGTCATAGCCGTTCAACCCCGGCATCTGGATATCCATCAAAACAACATCATATTTCCTATGCTCCAGTTTGCTCAATGCCTCCCGCCCGTCCAACGCAACATCCGCGTCTGCACCCATTTGCACCAACAATTGTGCAATAAGTCTACGGTTCATCTCATTATCATCAACTAACAGTACACGCAAGCCCTTAAGCGCAGCCTCTGCCAACGACCAGCCTGCCTTAGTATCTTTAATAAGGTTTCCGGGCTTTAGCGGCAGAGAAAACCAAAAGGTAGACCCTTTACCCACATTACTGTCAAAGGATAGCTTCCCGCCCATTTTTTCAACCAGCAACTTAACAATAGATAAACCTAGGCCGATACCCCCATGGCGCCTAGTTGAAGCCGCATCAATCTGATAATAACGATCAAAGATTAGATCCTTGTTTTCCGGTGAGATTCCCGGGCCAGTATCGGTTACAGCAAATTTGATTAACGGTCTATTCCCCTCTGCGGCAGAGACCTGAGTGACACGCAGGATTACTTGGCCTGATGCAGTAAATTTCACAGCATTGTCCAACAAATTTGTTAATACCTGTCTGATTCGGACACTGTCACCTAGCACCCAGGCAGGTAAGTTGGGGTCTATGAATGTTGTTAATGCCAGACCTTTAGTCTGTGCTTTGGAGTTGATTAGCAGTGAGGTAGATCGTATTAGGTCGACCAGGGAAAATACATCCTCTTCAATACGGATTACATCAGATTCCAAGCGAACAAAATCAAGTACATCGTCAAGGATTATTACCATAGATTTCGCACTAGCCTGAATGTCGCGCACGTGCTCGGCAATTTCCACCGGCAGGGACTTCGCCAGCAGCAGTTCGGAGCTAATCAGTATCCCAGTCATCGGTGTTCTTACCTCATGACTCATGTTGGCTAGAAACTCTGTTTTGGCACGCGAGGCCGCCTCGGCAGCATCCCGCGCAACCTGTATTTCACCCTCCCGGTTACGATTCCACAAGGCCATTGCAAAAAGTTCCCCCAGCTGTTCCACCACTTCAATATCTGATTCAGTGTAGTCTTGCATCGAATTAGCCAACGTAATATGTCCTAGCAATACTTCTCCAAACACAGCAGGCACAGTAAGGTAGTTTTTCAGAGGAAACTGTTCCTTGCACAATCCTTTAGTTACCGGATGGCAAGATGGGTTATTCGTAAAAAAGGCTCTTCGGATATTGTGTGAATGCTTCCCTAGGCCAAATTCTACACTGAGCTGCTCTCCAGGTAAATCATACAATCCGAATGCAGCAAAGCTTTCAGCAACCGAAGAAATAAAGCCCTGTTCACTCCCAGTTAATAATTTCGCTTGATCCACTATTAGTTGATATATCGTGCCAGTGGTAGTATCCGGATTAATAATCGCTGCAAACAACGAAGCCAGTGCGGCATTAATCTTCGTCTCACGTTCTAATTTTTTATTAACCGCATGTAACGCTGCTTCCGCCTGCTTTCGTTCTGTGATATCGACAAGGGTGGATATAATAGCAGGTTGGCCCTCAAACTCTACAGCTGAAGCACTGATCAAAACCCAACAACATTTCCTGGCAATTCCTTTTAGCTGAATTTCCATGTTTTTAACAATACCGTCTCTATCTACCTGAGCAATCACCTTATCCCTGATTTCAGGATTAATATAAAAATCAAAAGTTGTTTGACCCATTACCGTTGTGGCGTCATTAGCCAAACCCAGTACCCGCGAACTTTCGTTTACAAACAAAAATACGACCTGTTTTAGGCCTATCTTCTCACCGCGCAATTTGACTTCGACAAGGAATAGCGTATTGTTCTTACGCCGGTGAACAGTCTCGAAGGTAACCTCGACTCCGGTAGCCGCATTAAGCTGATCAATCATTAGTTGGTCTTGCTGCTCGGGTTGCAATTCAGATATATTCATGTTTAGCAGCTCTTCGCGCGAGTAACCATAGCTATCCTCAGCAGCTGGATTTGCTTCAATAATGCTGCCGTCTGCAAGGTCAACAAGCAGCATACTCTCTTTACTGTGAGTAAAGAACAACCGGAACTTCCGCAACTCTTCCTGAGCAATCTGCCTTTCGGCATTCTCGGCTTCCAGCTCTGTGCCAAGCTGTTGCAATTCGTTAACCAGCTTTGCCAGTCTGGTATTGCTGTCATGCAATTTTTTCTCGGCAATTTTTTGCTGAGTAATATCAGTCACAAACACAGTACTGATTTTTTTATCGTTCTGCCAGTAAATAGTTTTTTTCTCAAAAAGGTAATACCGTTCATTAATATTATCGTAGCGTTCCCAAGTGGCGTAATTGCTATTAGCTCCTTGATCCAGCCAGATAGCACAATCAGGGCAAGGGGATACTAAGCCAAATATTTCATAACAGTTATGGCCAATCATTCTTTTACCCCACAAATTATCTAACTGTTTACTGCTATAGAGCAATGTACGGTTATCCATATCGACGACATAGGCCAGGTTGCTAATTCCACTAACAATAATTTCCAATATAGCCTGGTCATGCTGACTGATTCTCTGGGAATGTTCCATCTTATCCCGACTAAGAGCTTTCCCCACCAACAAGGCGATCGACTCCAATAGCTCTGTCGTTGCCAGATTGAATTGATTAGCCTGTACATCAGCCACCTGAATCAATCCAAGTACAGCATCACGATGAACAATAGGCACGATAACAACACTACGGTATCCAGCTTTAGAACAAGCACCCCGATACATCTGTCGCTCATCCACGGATAAAGCCTCAGCAAAAATTACCGCGTCGTTAATCTGCAAAGAACCGGACGTGGTGGTGACCGCCTGCTCGCAAGGCAACAGCTTTCCCCTGATAAAACGCGTACAGCAACACTCTTCTCTAAAAATATGAATCCGGTTTTCCGATTCCCAGAACTCACGACTAAAGCCACTATATGCCTGATAAGGCATATAGCCGTTTTCATCCAACACCCGAATACCCACAGCGCTGCATTTGCTTTTCCGCTGGATAAGGTTGACCGCTTTTTCTAAGAATTCTTGCTTAGATTCGCCAATACTAAGACTATGTATCAAAAAACGAGTGACCTGAAGATGATCACATAGCATGCCATCCGCCAAGTCAGCACTGCAAATCTTCCTTATTTCCTGGAGCTCATTGTCCACGCAATTAGTCACCCTTCTCATTTATCATTTTTTCCTGCCATATATACCCTTAAATGTTAATACATTACGGTTTTAGATATTTTTATTAAACATTTTTCGACAATACCCTCTATCATTCTTCAGAAAATATAATAAACAGTAAATTGGACTCTAATATTCGCCTCATAGTAAATTACTTATACCTACTACCTGAATTAAAATGGCCTTCAGGAATTTTTAACCTGAAAGCCATAATCGTCGCTTCAGAGCGCCCCTTACCCCTTATTTATCACTCAAAAAAAGGAGCGCTGACGGTGTCATTCCCGCCAGCGCTCCTGGTTGCATAATTGCTGAAACAATGGCCGCTAACTACCAGCCTGATCCCGGGCCGCCCTGGCTTCATGCCAGGCATCCCGCGCCAGGTTTGTTACCCGTGGTTCAAGCTTGGCTACAGGACTGCCGACAACTTTAGCCAAATATGATAGAGCCTTTTCGTTCTGGCCGATACGTCGGGCCAGTTCGCCAATCAAATAGGTAACAGCCGCCTCGCTCAATGTGCCGATCGGTAACCGCTCCCGCATCAAAGCCTGCTCATAGTATTCACAGGCTTTAGCCAGAGCGGTTTTTTCTTCCTCATGCTCTTCCCCCTCACGGTATACCCAGCTGAGTTTAAGATATAATTCAGCAAGGCGGCTGGCAGGGGCTGAAATAAGGTCAGCAAAAAAGATAGCCAGCTTGTACGTTGCAATGGCCTGAGCGCGCGTACGTTCCCCTTCAAAGTTGACTTTGACATCCCGCCCTGCCAAAAATTCAGCAATCTTATCCTTAGCTGCAGAAGACAAGTTATCAAAGCAGGTGTCCTCTGCCGCATATCCACAGCTAGAGCACACCCAAATAGTATAATAATAAGGTTTAACATCTTGAAAGTACGCACAAAAATCGGTATCTTGCTTAACCATAACCTGACGGCCACGCAGCCGCGTAACGTTAAATAGTTTCTGACATACAGGACATTGTCTTTCCACCGAGTATGTCGGCTCTGCCATATCATCGCCTCCATATATACCTTACCATACCAAGTCTTAGGTCTCAAGCAATATTTAGCAAGTCCTGCTGTATTGCCCACATTCGAAAAAATTCCCCTCTTTGGGCCAATAGTTCATCCATTGTCCCGTGCTCGGCTATTGTACCATTTTTTAAAACCAGGATCTCATCCATCGCCTCAAGGCCAGTTAGCCGATGGGTGATAAGTATAATCGAGCGTTTACATGCCACTTGCAGGATATTTTCCATAACTGCTGTTTCAGTACAAGCATCCAGCCCTGCAGTTGGCTCATCTAACAGCCACACCGGTGCCGCTTTTAACAGTGCCCGGGCCAGAGCAATGCGCTGGCGTTCCCCACCAGAAAGGGCCAGTCCATTTTGGCCAGTCATTGTTTCCAGGCCCAGAGGCAGCTTGGCAATAAAATTTTCTAATTGAGCACCAACCAAGGCTTCGCTAAGCTCGGTCTCAGTCGCATCCGGTCTGGCCAGCAGAATATTGTCCCTGATAGTTGCGTTAAAAAGATAGGTATCCTGGCTTACTACGCTTAGAGCCTGGCGTACATTCTCCGGCTTATACTCCCTAATATCGATTCCGTTTACCAACAATTCCCCTTGGTTATGGTTCCAAAACCTTAAGATAATCCCTGCCAGGGTACTTTTCCCTGCCCCGCTTGCCCCCACGATAGCCAGCCGTTTTGTTGCTGGCAGACTGAAAGTTATACCTGATAATACTGATGGCAAATCAGGCTGATAAGCAAATGACAGATTGCGGGCAGCAAGCTCAATAGAGCCTGGCAGTATTGCTTTGCTGCCTGCACCGCCAACCATAGGCGGTAGGTAAGCGATCGCCTTAATGCGGGCCAATGCAGCCATGCTCTCCTGCCAAAAGTAGACAACAGCCGGCAGCGGCAAAATAGCTTCAAAACTTGCCTGCACAGCCAACGCCACCACTGCCAGATAAATCCCGCTAATGCTGCCGTTACTGACGAGTGGTGCTGCCAGAGCGACAACGGCAATCGTGGTCAGATTCATCCCCAGGTTTCCCAAAGAGTCTGCTAAAGCGGTTATTACTTTCGCTTGTTTTTGACTTGCAACCAAATTACCATTTACTGCTGCTACTTGGGCTGCTTGCTTTTCAGGCAAGCTTAGGACAGCCAGTTCAGTCATACCTTCAACGCAGTCAGCAAGAGCCCCATTAAGTGCCGCCCTGTTCTTAATCACACCCCGCCCTGCCTTTTGACCAAAGTGAGCAAGTAGAACCGGCAGGAGGCAGCCTACTGCCAGAAAGGCCCCGGCAACAGGCCAGACCAGCGTCGGGGCCAGCCACCCCAGCAGAGCCAGCGTTGCAACAGCAGTGAGCACCGCGATCAGTGTCGGGAAAAAACCACGCAAATAGAAATACTGCAATGTCTCCACATCTGCGACAAGGCGACTAAACACATCACCTTTAGTAAA
>JAQSXM010000054.1 GCA_029256645.1 Sporomusa sp.
GGTGTCAGTACAGCGGTAGGCTCATCCAGAATCAAAAGCTGTGCCCCCCGGTACAACGCCTTGACGATTTCAACCCGCTGCTGCTCACCAACACTTAGCTGCCAGACATAGGCGTCCGGATTGACAGCCAAACCGTAGTTTGAAGCAATCTCACGAATCCTGGCAGCCACCGACTTAAGATCAAGAAAAGGCCCGGTACCGGAATCCAGCCCCAGTGCAATATTCTCACTCACAGTCAGCGTGGGAACCAGCATGAAATGCTGATGGACCATACCGATCCCGGCATCAATGGCCGTGCGCGGGGAATCAATAGACAGCACCTGGCCATTGATCCGGATGTCACCGCCATCAGGCTGGTACAAACCGTACAGGGTATTCATCAATGTGGTTTTACCAGCCCCATTTTCCCCCAGCAGCGCCAGTACTTCCCCTGACCGGATCTCAATACTAACCCTGTCGTTACTGAGTACGCCCGGGAATCGTTTGGTTATATCCCGCATCTCCAAATGCTCAATTGTTTGGGTCACAGTGTCCACGCTCCCCGGTCATTACTTTTTATTATTTAGATGTATCAATTTTCAGTGCCCCGCTGGCAATGTCTTTCTTGGCTTTTTCTACCGCATCTTTTACATCCTGCGGAATTTTGTCAGCTAATTTAGGGTTATATTTGAGTTCAAGAGTACCATCGGCAAAAGACAGAACCATAGTTTGGCCGCCAATTGTACCGCCTTTGCGCAGCTCAATCATTTTAGCTACGATTTTTTCCCAGTTATAGGTTTGGGCAGCAAGCACTGTTTCAGGAGCGATGCTGCTTTGATCCATATCAGTGGACAACCAGTAGACCCCTGGTTTTGAGGCAACCGCCTTGATGGCTCCTGGCACCTGCTGGGAAGAACCCGTCAGAATATCCGCGCCGGCGTCCATATGGGTTTTCGCAATTTCGGCTGCTTTTACCAGATCACCAAAAGAACCGGTGTACGCAATCCGGAGTTTTACGTCAGCATTTGCGGCAGCAACCCCTTGCTGAAAGCCTTTGTTATATTTGATGGCATCGCCGGCTTCAACCGGCCCTACAATACCTACAGTTTTGGATTTAGACATTTTTCCGGCCATCAACCCAAGCAGATAAGCGCCTTCCTGGGCTTGAGGCTCATAAGCAAAAATATTTGGTCCGCTTTGTGCCCCGGTGCCATAGGCAAATGTAATTTTAGGAAATTCAGGGGTGATTTCTTTTAAGATTCCATAGTATTGTGCACCGTGAGCGATAATAATGTCATAGTCCTGGGTTGCATATTGCCGGATAGCAGCACTGGCATCTACCGGTTTACCCATTCTTTCGCTTACAGCCAGTTCAATTTGATCATTCTTTTTTAAGGCCTCATACATAGACTGAGACCAGGCCAGATCATCAATTGTACTCGGAATAACCAATGCTACTTTAATTTTTTTGGCCTTTGGCGCTTCTGCCGCCGGAGCCGGAGACTTGGTGCTACCACAACCGGTAAGCAGTAATGAGACAGCTACTATAGCCATCAGCAGCAGTTTTGTCAGATTCATGATACGATTCATTGTTTTTCCTCCTAAATGTTAAATAGTATTTATCTGCTACCCCCGGGCGCCGCGATCATAGGGCCGGCCAAGCGCCGCTGGTGCCCAGATGCGCCCGTAGGTCATAGCCAGTGCAACAATGGTCACTACATAGGGTAAAATAACTGCCAGTTCATAGGGGAAATTAATCCCAAGAACCTGCACCCACAACTGAACAGAGTCAGCCATACTGAAAAGAAGCGAGCCAGCCAATATCCCCCACGGGCTCCAGCGGCCGAAATAAACCAGAGCTACAGCGATAAAACCACGACCGGCCGTAATATTGTCGGCAAACATGTGGGTGTTGCCCACAGTGAGCGCTGCCCCGGCCAAACCAGCCATCATGCCCCCTAAAATCAGGCATTGATAACGAATGCCGTTAACACTTACGCCCAGGGTATCAGCGGCCTGGGGGGTGGTCCCCACCGCCCGTACTTTAAGACCCCAATTGGTCTTAAACAGCACCACCCAGCAGACCGGTACCAGCAGAAAAGCCAGATACACGATGGCAGTGTGTGAGAAAAAAGCCTGGCCAATGACCGGGATGTCACTCAACACCGGAATACTAATTGGTTCCAATCCTTTAATAGTGGTAATGCCGCCAACATATAACCGGTAAAATAAACCGGCTATACCCCAGCCTAGTAAATAAAGGCCAATGCCGCTAATCCCCTGCTCGGCCTTTAAGGTAATGCTGACAACCCCCATGATGAGGCCCATAGCAGCGCCGGCTACCATTGCAATCACCAGGCCGATATAGGCATTGCCGGTTGTTAAGGTTACAAAGAAGCCAAAGAAGGCACCTATCAGCATCACCCCTTCAAGCCCCAGATTATATATCCCTGACCGCTGGGTGAACATCTCACCCAAAGCGGCCAGCAGGTACGGCGTCGCCAGGCGAATACCGGTAGCCACAATGCCAAGAATGATTCCTTGTCCCATTGTATTATCCACTGAATTACCCCTCCTTTACCGCCTTACGGAAGCATTTATTGAAAATGTTGTTTAGGATTTCAGGTTTGCGTAACACGATGTCTGCTGAAACAATGAACAAGATAACCAGCCCCTGGATGATTAAAACGATTGCCGAGGGGATGGCCACAGCCCGTTGCATCATATCGGCCCCCAGAATCAAAGCGCCGAACAGCACCGAGGCGGGAATAACCCCAAGCGGATGCAGCCGGCCAAAGAGTGCCGCAACAATACCGCTAAAACCATAACCGGCTGAAATATCCTCAAGGGCCCGGTGATGCACACCTACGACCTCCACCGCTCCGGCCAGTCCGGCAAAACCGCCTCCCAGCAGCATAGCCAGCACCAGATACCGCTCCACCTTAATCCCGGCATACCGCGCTGCGTCAGGACCTGACCCCACTGCCCGCATCCGGTACCCCACCGTTGTACGCCACAAAAAAATATATACTAAGACAGCAAGCACCACTGCCAGCAAGAAGCCGCTGTGCAGGCGGGTTCCGGGAATGATCCGCTCCAGCCAGAGGGCATGAGGTAAAAGCGCTGTTTGCGGAACCCCTGTCCCTAAAGCTACTTCCTGCGGATCAATTAAAAAGATCCGGATTAAGAATAAGTACAATTGTGCCGCAATCTGGTTCAACATTACCGTACTTAGTATCTCGTTGACGGCCAGCCGGGCTTTGAGCCAACCGGCCAACCCGCCCCACATGCCACCAGCCGCCGCTCCACCAAGCAGCACAAGCGGCAATAGCAGTACAGTAGGCATAGCAGGGAAGGCAAGCGCAATGGCGGCAGCCGTGACAGCCCCCATCAGCATTTGTCCCTCACCGCCGATATTTAAGATACCGGTACGGAATGAAACAATAATCCCCAGTCCAACCAGCAAGAGCGGTGTACACCGCACCATTGTTTCGGAAAATCCAAAACTGCTGGAAAAAGGACCGCTAATCATTACGCCATAAGCGGTTATCGGGTTGGAGTTAGCCAGCAGGATAAATATTGCGCCTACAGCTAAAGCCCCGACAATAGCACTAAATAACACCAGACCTTGAATCATCCATGATTTTTGAACGAAATTCTTCATGTAATTTCTCCTTTTTGAGGGCGGTTTGAGCAAATAAAAAAACACTCTGCGCCTCAATAGAGACTGCAGAGCGTCTGTGCTCAACTTTGTATTTTGCTTGTCATGATTGTATCTCATTATGAGACTGTTGTCTAGAGGGTAGCCCTCAATTTAAGAAATTTTATATTCCTTCAGTTTGCGGTATAGTGTTGCCCGGCTGATACCCAGCATTTCAGCAGCCTTTTCTTTGCTGCGGGCCTGACCATTGACTTTAGCCAGTGCTTTCATAATAGCCTCTTTTTCCAGGTTATTCAAACTGAGCTCAGACTGGGTAAAGCCATTGGCTGCTTGCCTGCCGGCAAGCTCGCCGGCGATAAGTTCCGCCATTTTCTCAATAAAGTGCAACATCCAGTCCCGGTTCTTCATCAGGCGCTCAGTATGCACCGGATCAAAGCTAACAAGCCCAATTACCCCCACTGGTTCGCCGGCTAACATAATCGGCGCCGCCATTTCTGCATCCTCTACACACTGCCCCCGCTTGGGGCAGGGGTCACATAACGGATGTGTTCCGGCGTTTTCAATGACAACCGTATGGCGGCTCTTCAGCACATGCTGATAGACAAAACCTTCCACCATAACCTGGCCCAGCTGTCCCTGACAAGCCCCAGTACTGGCAATACGTATCATATCGGTGTCGACAACCTCGACATCAATTTTTAATACTTCCTTTAGCGCTTCAGCTGTTCTTTGAACAATCTGTTCGATGCTGCGCAAAGCCGACATTCTCTCACCCTTAAGTTGCCGTTGATCCGCAGTCATCCCCGGATCTGGCAATACTTTCCTTTGTCGAATCTAATGAAAAAGACTCTGCACAATACATTGCACAGAGCTTCATTGCTCGCTGAGTGGTTAATCTGTCAAAATTATATCTCATATTGATACAATTGTCCAGACTTAGCAAGTCAGGTTATTTCCAGTATCCCTGATGAACAGCCAGCACTTCCTGTTCAACCTCAGGTACTGGTCCGATGACCGCAATAGTCTTTTGGCCTCTGGCAAAGATCTCCCGGCAGGGAAGGGTGAATGTTGGGTTTTGCTCATTACTGCCGGTAAGCGCCAGCAAACTGTTTTCACTGATACCGTAAACTACCCGGCCTACATTCCCCCAATAAATCGCCCCGGAGCACATTGCACACGGCTCGGCTGTAGAAAATAGGGTGCATTGCCACAGCTGGGCTTTGGTGTATAACTTAGAAGCCCTGGCCATCAAGGCAGTTTCCGCATGACCAGTACAGTCGGAGGTAGTGATCTCAATGTTCTCCTGTTCCAGGATAACTTTGCCGTCTGCATCAACCAGAATGGCTCCAAAAGGGGTGTTGCCATGCTCTCTTGCTTTTTGCGACACTTTAACCGCCTCGCGTAGGTAATGGATATTATCTTGCCATGCCATAACATTATCACCTGCATCTATAAAATCTGTTGTGATTGATTGTAACAGAAGGTTTGTTGTTAGGCAAGAAAATTACATTTTTGTGACTACAGCCCACAATTAATCCCTAACCGTCCTACAATAAAGGCACCATTGCCAGGGTGGCAATAGCGCCTTTATTATTACGCAGACTATAATTTACAACCATACCCTGTAAGTGGGCAAAGCAACAACGCCAACCGCTTATTACGACATTATCGCAATATGTGCGATAAATAAGGCATTGCGTTAGCCACTCCCCCAGTACGCAGCCTTGTACTAATACCCGTTGACCAGCACAGATACTTCCCCTGTATGCGGCTCAAATATTAAGCCATGTATCGGTACATCGGCCGGGATCAGTGGATTATTCCTTATTCGTCCAACGACTTGCCGCACATTGTCATGAGGATGGTGGAAAGTATCCAGCCAAATGGCCAGCTCATCTTTGATCATTTTTATAGCATCAGGCGAGATTCCCCTGTCCAGCATTTTATTGATCACGGTATCGGCGCTGGAGTGAGCCACACCGCAATCTTCATGGCCAATAACAATGATTTCCTGCACACCAAGTTCATAGATTGCAATAACCAGACTGCGGATGGTAGCCTCAAACGGCCCTGTCACCGAATTCCCGGCATTTTTTATGACGACGGCATCTTCGCGCCTAAGACCAAGAGCCGGTTCGAGAAACTCCACCAGCCTTGTATCCATGCAGGTAAATACGGCCAGATTACGTTTTGGCACTTTGCCAACATAGCTGCCGATCTGCTCATGAATCAGCGACGTACTATCCACAAAAGCTTTGTTTTTTGCAAGCATCTGTTCTAAGACAGACATATCTTTCCCCCTGCCTTCTTGCGATTTAATCTTCATGATCTATTTCGTGGTAATTAATAGGCTTGCATCAGCTGTCGCGGGTAATTGGTGAGCAATTCAGAACCATTGTTTGCTACATAAATACAATCCGTAACTCTGGGTCCGCCAATATCCTGTCTGTAGATGGTAGGCAACAGCAAATCCACCACCATACCGGCTTCAATCCGTTCATTCCGGCCTTTGCCGATGATGGGATAAAACTCAGATTGCCGGATACCCACGCCATAGCCAATGACATCAAGAAAGCTTTTGCCGTAGCCGCACGCCTCAACAATCTCCCTGGCGGCAGCATCCACCTCAGCAACGGCTATTCCCGGCTTAAGAGCTGCAACGGCAGCTGTTTGTGCTTTCAGCAACAGCTCATACACCGCTCTTTTGTCGTCGCCAATGTCACCAACAGCCACTGTGCGGCACAGTTTGGCACAATACCCCTCATACGTAGCTCCCAAATGGATAACGACAATCTCACCTGTTTCAATTTTCTTACTGCTGGCACAGGGATGAGTCAGCAGGGACCGGCTGCCGGAAACAACCTGAGGACGAAAGGGAGATCCGCCTGAGCCCGCCTTTAACATGGCATACTCCGCCTCGGCCAGGACATCCAGTTCACGCACGCCTGACACTACAGCCTGCACAGCGGCCGCCATGCCTTGTACAGCAATCCTCCCTGCCTGGCGCATATACTCTATCTCACCGGCGTCTTTCACCGCGCGCAGGCGGTAAAAGAGGTCCCCGGCGTTTTTGAACCCATTCTCCGGAAAATGGTGACGCAACGTATCATATACGGCAAACCCGACAAAATAACGCTCAAACCCGATACTGGGCTCGGTATAACCATAGGCCTTGATCTGCTCGACGGTTTTAGATACCAGACTTTCTCCGGGAAACTGATAACCGTACGTTTTTATGCCAGTCTCATTCCCTACATAACCAGCATCCAACCATAACGTGACGGCACATGGTTCGCCCTGGCGGGGAATGATCACAGCCAGACATTCAATCTGAGTCAAACCGGTAAAGTAGATCAGGTTTTCCCGGTTGGTTATCAGCAGGACATCCAGATTGATCTCAGCCATCATTTGCTGGGCTCTTTGCAGCCGGTCACGGTAAGGGGCCTTGATCATACGGCCCCCTGCCGGCGTTGTTTGCTCAGTTCAATGGCAACATCAATAATCAGATCCTCCTGACCGCCTACGGTTTTGCGCCGGCCCAGTTCCATGAGAATATCCCGGGAATCAACCCCAAATTTTTCAGCGGCGCGGCGGGCATGGAGCAGGAAGCTGCCATAGGCACCGGCATACCCGATGACCAGCGCATCATTGCTGATTACCTGGGGGCGATGCAGCAGCGGATCAATGACCTCCTGACCGACATCCATCAACTTATAGAGGTTAATGCCGGTTTCATACCCCATTTTAGCAAGAACGGCTGCCAATACCTCCAGCTGGGTGTTGCCGGCACCGGCACCAAGACCGCGGACTGAGCCGTCGATCAGGGTGGCCCCGGCTTCGATAGCCGCTAAACTATTGCCAACCGCAAGACCTAAATTGTTATGGCCATGGAATCCAACCGGCACCTTGACAGCCGCCTTCACGGCCGCGATTTTCTCTTTCACTTCCCCCGGCACCATGGCACCACCGGAGTCGGTCACATAGACAACATCCGAACCATAGCTTTCCATCAGTTTGGCCTGCTCAACTACCTTTTCCACAGATGCCATATGGCTCATCATCAGAAAGCCAATAGCCTCCAGCCCATGTTTCTTGGCAAAATTTATGTGCTGTTCGGCCACATCGGCCTCTGTAACATGGGTAGCAACCCGGACTGTATGAGCGTTGTATTCCATGGCAACCTTCAAATCCTCAATCGTCCCAATGCCGGGAATTAGCAGCACATCCAGCTTGCAATTTTTCAGCGCTTGGGAAACTGCAGCAAAATATTCTCTGTCGGTAGATTTAGCGAAACCGTATTGCAGGGATGATCCGCCAATCCCATCCCCATGGCCAATTTCAACAGTAGTTACACCGGCCTCATCCAAACGCCGGGCAATTCCCGCCATTTGTTCGGCCGACAACGAATGGCTGATGGCATGCATACCGTCGCGCAGTGTAACGTCAATGAGACGAATGTGCTTCATGAATTAACCCCCTTCAGTTTGTGCTGGGCATAACGTTCAGCGACAGCAATAGCTGCCGAGGTAATAATATCAAGGTTGCCGGAATATTTGGGCAGATAGTCGCCGGCCCCTTCCACTTCCACCATGGCCACTACCCGTTCCCCGTCCGCATAAGGCTCGACTTTTAAATGATAACCGGAAACATATTTTTTTACTTCCGCCACCATAGCGTTAATCGATTCTTTGATTTTATCAATATTACGAGTGTCACATTTGCAGTAAATTGTGTTGCGCATCATAACCGGCGGTTCCGCCGGATTCAGGATGATAATGGCTTTGCCGTCTTTGGCCCCACCCACTTTTATCAGGGCGCTCCTGGTGGTTTCGGTGAATTCATCAATATTTTGCCTGGTACCGGGTCCGGCACTTTTACTGGAGATTGTGGCCACGATCTCCGCATATTCAACAGGTGCCACCCGGTTGATTGCGGCCACAATCGGGACAGTTGCCTGCCCGCCGCAGGTCACCATATTGACATTGTCTACACCAGATCCCACGTTGAGCGCTACTGCCGGTACACAGTATGGCCCTACCGCGGCCGGTGTTAAATCAACGGCAAAAATCCCTGCTGCTTTTAAGAGTGGTGCATGCATTTGGTGAGCCCGGGCACCGGTGGCATCAAATACTATATCAATATTCGCTTCCTGCAAAATTCCCTGAATGCCCTCAAGTGTGGTTTTAATTCCTCTTTCTTCTGCCAGCTTTAATCCGTAAGAGTCGGGGACAATCCCGGCCATCATTACCAGTTCCAAATGCTCGCTGCGGGCTATTTTCAGCATTAGATCTATTCCTATATTACCTGGCCCAACTATAGCCGTCCTTAACTTCACAAAATCCCCTCCTATTTTTTGAAACGTGCAGATACACTGCCAATACGGTCAAAATAAAATGTTACATTATCGCCGTCAGCTACCGGGCAGGCGGCGGTAAAGGAACCGGACATAATAACCTCGCCTTTTTTCAGGCTTATGTTATATTGGGCCAGCTTATTGGCCAGCCAGGCTACAGCGTTGGCCGGGTGTCCGAGAACGGCAGCGCCGGCCGCGGTAGCAACTACTTCACCGTTTTTCTCAAGAACCAGCCCCATATATCTCATGTCAATATCCGCAAGGGGAGTCAGCTTCCCGCTCAGGATAACCCGCCCGATGGAAGCTCCATCGGCAATTGTGTCCTGAATCTTGATCTTCCAGTCTTTTACCCTGCTGTCAATAATTTCGATGGCTGGCATAATCCCGGCAGTAGCCCGTAAAACATCGGCAATGGTAATACCCGGTCCCTGAAGGTCTTCCTTCAAGACAAAAGCAATTTCCGGTTCGACTTTCGGGGCGATAAGCTCGCTTAAAACAACGGCATCACCTTCATAGCCCATCATATAATCGGCAATATAGCCATAATCAGGCTCAAACACGCCAAGCGCATTCTGCATGGCCTTACTCGTCAAACCAATCTTTTTACCTACAATACGATGCCCATCTGCCAAGCGCAGTTTCATGCCTTCAAGCTGAATGGCATAGGCTTCGTCGTTGGTAAGCGGATACTGATCGGTAAGAGTTGCAATGGCTGTACCGGTCTTCTCCGCCTCATAAAGTGCGGCAGCCAGTTGATTAATGATGTTTTTTTCCATGGTGACCCCTCCATTTTTGTTGTAGTTTCTCCCGTAGAACCCGGGCAATTTCAGTCGCCAGACCAGCCTGATCCACCAAACCGGCGCGACAATATTGTTTTAGGACCTCAGTGGCAGCTACCACCTCATCATGCGGCCCAGGCAGGTTAACGATAGTAGTAAGCCCCACCTTGCCGATGCCAATACGTACCCCATCCTTGACATGTCTACCAGTTCCCTGTTCAAATTGGACAATATAGGGAGTCAGTGCGGCCGGATCAACAGCTAATAACGCCTCAACGCTAAAATCCTTGTCCTCTGCCCCTACACCGCCGGTAGTAATAATCAGACCAAACCCACGATCGACCGCTTCTATTATTTTCCGGCTGATCGCCCCTTTGCTGTCGGCAATCACACCGCCGAACTCTGTTTTATAACCGTTTTCCTGCATAGCTTTACAGAGATACGGGGAATTCGTGTCTTCAATCATGGACTGCTCAAGTTCAAAACCTGTAGAGTAAACCAGTGCCCGGGCCAGAACATTTTTTTCGATTTCAGTCAGCATAGCCTGCGTTCTGGACATAATCTGCCCGGACTCAATTACATCGCAATTAATCAGTCCCATAATACCCTGGGAATCAATAAAAGTCTCAGGCCTAATCGTAAGTCCGGTGATTTGCCCCAGCTTTTCCAGCAGCAATTTTTCCTTACCGATAATCTTGTTGATGGAAACCGTCTTTTCCAGGATATCCAGACAAAAATGATCCTGCCTTACATCAATGACCAATACTTTTTCCGGTGGTAATTCCAGCACTTGGGCTACGCTTGTGGCAATATCACTTAAGTTTACATCTTTCATAAGGACGTTCTGAACCCGCAGTTCCGTTTTCTCAAGCAGGTTTAATTTCATGACAGTTAGCTCCCTACTACATCAAGTTTCATATCTAATAACGGTGCATCGATAATTTGCATACCAATGTCCAGAATATCAATATCCTCGTCCTGTAAGTTAGCGATATCCTGCAGGGAAATTCCTTTGGCAAAAGCCAGTTGAACCTTGGACCGCCAGCCGTTTTTTTTCAGAGCTGCGCTTACCCCGCGCAAGTCTTCCACATTGCCGGTATCGACCATGATAATACCGGCCCCGCACTCGGCCGCCAACACCGCCTCGGCCGCAATATCGCCGGTTTCCCCTTTTAACTGCAGCACCTTTAACTCGGGCCTTATGCTTACGGCTGCCAGTGTTTTCTTAATGCCGCCCAGCATGCGGACAAAGTTTTTATCCAGATACAAAAACGGGACATCGACAATCCGGAAATGCGCGCCGCCATGATTGACTGCCTCCCTGACAAGCTGCTTGATCTCTGGCGGCATTTTTTTCCAGGCACCGCTCACAATGCGCAGGGAACCAGCGCTGACAACCGCCTTACGGGCGGCAGTGGCAATCCCGGATGGCTTACTCAACATACCGATAGCAAACTCTTCGGCAACGGCAATCTCTTTAGGTGTGCCGGTCAGGGTAAGAATGACCTCACCTGCGGTTACTGTATCGTTGTCTTTTTTGTGTAGCTGATACCTTAGCTGCTCCTCCTCCAGTACTGTTTGAAGCCGCTTAATTCCCGACACTACCCCGTCCTGTTCCGCAGTCAGGCGGGCCGTATATGCAGTGTCCCGTACAGATGCAAAAATTATGTCACGTATATCGTTTGCCACTGACATCCCTCCCATCAATTGAATTAGGCATTTTGCCCATTTTCACGCTCAAGCTGCAACTCTTGCTCTTTCTCCTGGCGCTGAGCCACAAAATCCTCACGTTCCAATACAATTGAGAACAGGAGACCGGCGATAAGTGCCCAGAATGGCGAACCGATGTTAAATATGCTGATATTAGAAACAGCGACAAGGAAGGACACGAAAGAACCGTATTTGAATCTGCCGGAGAAGGCACCGGCGAAGGCGCTGATTAATACGCCAAACATAGCCAGGCCTGCAAGCATCGCCGTCAGTTCTTTCGGCACAAGCCCGGCAACAGCAATAGCAACGCCGGCAGAAAGAGAGAACAGAATCCAAAAAACGCCTTCCGAAATAGCTGCAATAAAGCGGAGCGACTTATTCTCTCCGGCCGCAGGGCTGGAACAAATGGCAGTACTGGGACCGGCAGTAACGCAGGGATGGGCACCAAAAATGGCATTAAGAACAGTGCCAAGGCCAGGCGCAATGAATATTGAATTGATCGGCAGATTCTTATAACCTTCTGCCATCAAAACACCCACCGCCTGAATGTTTTGCACGCCAAGCACCAGAATCGTCAGCGGGATTGTCAGTTCGAAAAATGCTCTGGCCGTAAATTCCGGATACATAAACAGCACAGGGGTGGCTAATTGAAACTGGAGCACATCCCATTTGGCCATACCCAGCGTTGTTGCCAGAAATCCGCCAAGAATAATTGAGCCCAATATCGGGGGGAATTTCTTAGAGAACCCTTTTAGCGCCGTGAGGGCAAAAAACAGCAGCACCGGCGGACCGATAAGCACCGGCTGATCCTTGATTGCAGTGACCAGATTAACGCCAAAACTCATCATTACGCCGGCAATCATGCCCAGCATTACCGGCAGCGGCAGATAGTTAATGGCCTTTTTTACCAGCCCCGAAACACTGATTATAATGACAACCAATGCTACCATATAGTAAGCGCCTACCGCTTCCGCGTGAGGCAGGTGAGTTAATGACTTGCCGATGATAATCGCGCCGGGAATACTATAAGCGGCTACAAGCGGCAAACGATACTTCAAAGCGTAATAAATGG
>JAQSXM010000447.1 GCA_029256645.1 Sporomusa sp.
ACACCGCATATTGCCGGTGTTACCATCGGGGCTTTTCGCGATATGCTCCTCGGTGCCCTTGCAAATATTGGCCGGGTATTTGCTCATCAGCCCCCGGAAAACGTGGTGAATGGTGTCGCATCGAAAAATAAAGGCTAACCCTAGCTGAAAGGATTAACTATATGAAAAAAGTATTGATCACATCAAAGGCTTTTGGCAGCCAGCTTGATAAAGAACATCGCAAACAGCTTGTAAGCTATTTTGAAGAAAACGACTGGCAGATTATCTGGAATCCCACTGGTCATGCCATGAGTGCACAGGATATTATCAGGATAGACGAAGAGCATGCCCTGACTGCTATTGCGGTGTATTCCAGTTCCGACGAGATTAGCAGGGAAGTTTTTGAACATTGCCGAAACCTAAAAGTGGTATCACGGCACGGTGTTGGCATCGAAAACATCGATATAACAGCAGCACAAACAGCCAGCGTACAGATAAAAACAACAGCTGACATGCCAGGATATGAAACGGTTGCCGATCTGACCTTTGCCCTAATGCTCTCAATTGCCCGGCAAGTACACATAATTGATGCTCAGTTGCGCCAGAATAACTGGTATCGTCCTGTCAGCAGCGACGTCTGGGGGAAAACACTTGGTGTCCTAGGACTGGGACGCATCGGTAAAGCCGTTGTCACCCGCGCAAAGGGCTTTGGCATGAAAATTTTAGCCTACACCGGACATCCGGACCGGGAGTATCTTGCTAGCAATGGGATTACACTTTGTTCCAAAGAGGAGCTAATTGCGCAATCAGACTTCATTACACTACATTGTACATTAAATGAACAAACCCGGGAAATGATTAATGCCAGAGAGTTTTCCCTGATGAAACCCACTGCCTTTCTCATCAACACCGCCAGATCCGGTCTTGTCAATCAGGCCGCCCTGCTTAACGCTCTTAAGACCAAGCAAATCGCCGGTGCTGCCCTGGATGTTTTTGACATTGAACCTGCTGTTGACGATCTGCTGCTTAAGGAAAACCTGGATAGTGTTGTCGCTACAGCGCATGTAGGCTCATACACCTTTGATTCGATTAGACGCATGGATTTTCTGGTAGCTGAGAATATAGTAACAGCAGCTACCACTGAAAAACCGGCTCTACCACCGTCAAGCTTCACCAAATTTGATTATTCCTCAGAGTTGAAAATCAGTTAACAGGAAGTGACAGGTATGTCTCCCGATAATATACCTATTCTTATCATTCTGGTACTTTCAGTTATCGCCAAGAACCAAACGGTTTCGGCGGCTGCCGCCATATTATTGATCATAAAACTGCTTGGCTTTAGTTCCTGGTTTTCCTTCCTGGAAAACAGAGGGATCAATATTGGCATAACCATTCTTACCCTCGCAATTCTAACCCCGCTTGCCTCAGGAAAAATTACTTTACGCGATATGTATGATGCGATCACAAGCCCGGTAGGCCTGCTTGCCGTGATAACCGGTGTCTTTGCCGCCTGGTTAGGCGGCAAAGGCGTGCTGTTTTTCAAAGCTTCACCTGACACAATTACCTCGCTTGTACTGGGAACCATTGTAGGTGTATCATTCTTTCAGGGCATTGCCGTCGGCCCGCTCATTGCCGCCGGGATGTTATCACTTGTTGCTGGTCTTTTCGGCAAATGAGCGCATCTACAAAATTCCGCTGCCCAACAGAAAAAGCACCTTATAAAAGATGACTAATTTAGTCGCTCTTATGGGGTACTTTTTCTTTACTTATCAAGACTCTAATTAAGAATCCACAGGAGGTATTTTCTCATGGGCATGACCATGGCTGAAAAAATCATAGCCAGAGCTTCTGGCAAATCCACAGTAAAACCAGGTGATTTTGTTTGGGCCAATGTAGATATCGCCATGATGGACGATTTACTCGGTCCAAGGGTAATCATTGCTGACCAGATTCAGAAGCTGGGCAACACGATCTGGGATAAAGATAAGGTCGTTATCATCTCTGATCATTATTCCCCGGCCGCCAATATCACTCAGGCCGAGATCCTTCAATTCACCCGTAATTGGGCTAAAGAATACGGGATTAATAAATACTTTGAAGGTATTGGACCCTGTCATCAGGTCCTAGCGGAGAAGGGCTTTTCCCTCCCTGGCACCTTAATGGTCGGTACTGATTCCCATACCACCACTGCCGGTACTTTTGGCTGTTTTGGCACAGGTATTGGGTCAACCGAAATGCTGGGCGTGCTGGTCTCTGGTCAAATCTGGCTGCGGGTTCCGGAAACGATACTTTTTACCTGGAGCGGTACACTACCACCCGGGGTCTACTCCAAGGATTTAATCCTACGGACAATTAAGGAAATCGGCCAGGCCGGAGCCACATATAAGGTAATGGAATTTGCCGGGGAAGCGATCACCGCCCTCACGGTTGATCAAAGAATGACAATCACTAATATGGCTGTGGAAGCCGGAGCAAAAACCGGCTTAATCGCTCCTGATGAAAAAGTACATGAATATTTAAACTCTATTGGCGCAAAAAAAGTTGAGCCACTGTATAGTGATTCAGATGCCGGTTTTTCTCAGAAATTCAAATTCGACGCAGCTACACTGGTTCCGCAGATTGCACTGCCGCATGAGGTAGATAATGTTGTCAACATTGATCAGGCAGCAGGGGAGATTATCCATCAAGCCTATCTT
>JAQSXM010000055.1 GCA_029256645.1 Sporomusa sp.
GGGGCTGTACCCGCGGTTGCCGGTTTTGCCAGGCCGGGGTACTCTACCGTCCTGTACGTGAGCGCAAAATGGAGACGCTGGTAAACTATGTTCAGGAGCTTATCAATAATACCGGCTATAACGAGATATCGCTGGTATCATTAAGCTCTGCTGATTATTCCTGTCTGAGTCATTTGATTACCCAGCTTACTACCCGGTTTAAAGAGCAGGGGGTAAGTGTGTCGCTGCCATCACTCAGAATTGACAGTTTTTCTATTGACCTTGCTAAACAGGTCCAGCAGGTAAGGAAAAGTGGTTTGACCTTTGCGCCTGAGGCCGGGACGCAGCGTCTGCGGGATGTAATTAATAAAGGTGTAACTGAGGCGGACCTCATCGAGGCAGTAAGTGCTGCTTTTACATCAGGGTGGTCAACCATTAAACTCTACTTTATGATTGGTTTGCCTACTGAAACTGATGAGGACATAGCGGGCATTGCTGTTTTGGCACAGCAGGTCGCAGACCTTTACAAACAGATAAAAGGCCGCAAGGGTGCAAAGGTGACTGTCAGTGTATCATCGTTTGTGCCCAAGCCCCATACTGCTTTCCAGTGGTTTGGACAAGATCCGGTCGAGGAAATCGAACGGAAACAAAGGCTATTACGATCCCTGATTAAGGATCGCAGCATTTCGCTCAGTTGGCATGATGCCCGCACCAGCTTCCTGGAGGGGGTATTTTCCCGTGGTGACCGTCGATTAGGCAAGGTAATCCTCCGGGCGTGGCAGAACGGGGTTAAGTTTGACGGCTGGTCTGAACATTTTAAGTATAATGTCTGGATGGAAGCTTTTGCCGCTGAGAATATTGATCCTGCTGTTTATGCCAGTCGTGACAGGGATAATGACGAGAATTTGCCCTGGGACCATTTATCATCAGGGGTGGACAAGTCTTTCCTGACAAGGGAATGGCAGGCTGCGCAACAGGCGGCATTTACTCCTGACTGTCGCCGGCAGCAGTGTGGTGCCTGTGGTGTTTGTCAGAAGCTTGATGTTAAAGTAGTTGATTGGGGGCAGGCATAATGGCAAAGTTACGGCTGAAAATAACTAAAGGGAACGAGATTCGTTATGTGTCGCATTTGGATTTTGCCGGAACAATTGAGCGGGTTGTTCGCCGTGCCCGACTACCTGCTGCCTACTCCGAAGGCTTTAACCCTCATATGAAAATGGCTTTTGCTTCGGCGTTGGCAGTAGGTGTGACCAGTGAGGCCGAATATCTTGATATTGAACTTACGGAAGAACTGGAAATTGCCAGCATCGAGACCCGCCTTAGGTCGCAACTGCCTGCAGGAATTGAACTTAAATCTGCCAGATATGTGCACACACCCGGCCCAGCCCTCATGGCGGTTGTCAATCTGGCAACCTATGACATTATTATCCCCTTAGCGCCTGCGGCGACATTAGATACGGTAATAGCAAGTTTAACCAATTTCAATAGCGAAATTGAGATTGTTTATATTAAGGAAACGCCCAAAGGACGGCGTGAGATTGATATTAAAGAATATCTTGCCGCACCGGTTACCGCCGCACTGGCATCAGATAATCAAGCGCTGTTGTCAATAAGCCTGTCGATAAAAATAACACCAACAGGCAGTGTCAAGCCCGCTGAAGTGCTTGCTGTTTTAACAGGCAGTTATGGTTTGCCTGCTGATTATGGTAATGCACTTATCAACCGTACCGGGTTATTTGTTAGTGACGGGCGGGGAAAGCGGTCACCGATTGAACTATAATTAAGTTAAAGGAAACATGGTATGAAAAAGAGTATTATCGCCAATGTTATGCCGGAGGAAACCAGGGTCGCGCTCCTGGAAGACGGCGAACTTATGGAAATATCAGTTGAACGCAGCGAGAGTGGGCATCTGGTTGGCAACATTTATAAAGGTAAAGTAAAAAATGTTCTGCCAGGTATGCAGGCGGCTTTTGTTGATATCGGGCGCGATAAAAATGCATTCTTATATATGGGAGATGCCGGACGCCAGGCCGCCTGCCAGCATTTAACGGTTGGCCAGGACGTACTGGTGCAGATCTCCAAAGATGCTATGGGTGAGAAAGGCCCGCGTGCCACGATCAGTCTGACCTTGCCGGGACGGTACATCGTGCTTATGCCAACTGTCGATTATATCGGCATTTCACGTCGTATTGAAGATGAACCTGAACGAAATAGATTAAGACAGCTTGCTGAAAAAATCCGTCCGGCAGGTATGGGGGTCATTGTCAGGACGGTGGCTGCAGGAAAAAGCCAGGATGAACTAGTCAACGATATGGCCTACCTGACTAATATCTGGTCAACCCTGAGCGCCAGGGTTAAAAGGACTAATGCACCAGCGCTTATTTACCGGGATGCTGACCTGGTTGTCAGGATTGTCCGCGATTATTTGACAAACGATGTTACGGAGTTTGTCATCGATAGCCAAGAGGCCTATAACCGGGTAATTGATTTACTAAAATATACATCACCTGAACTTGTTGGCTGTGTTAGGCTGTATGAACAAACCGCCGGCCCTGATGCTGATATGTTCAGCCGGTTTAATATTGACAATAAACTTGAAAGCCTGCGTAACCGGCGGGTAGAGTTGGCCTGTGGCGGCTATCTTGTTATTGATTATACGGAAGCATTGACAGTCATTGATGTTAATACCGGAAAATTTATCGGCAATACCAATCTGTCTGAAACCGTATTTCAGACAAACATGGAGGCGACTGCCGAGATTGCCAGACAGCTTAGATTAAGAGATATTGGCGGTATTATTATCATCGACTTTATTGATATGGCTAAAGTTGAGCAACGGGCAGCCGTTTTAACAGCCCTTGAACTTGAGCTCAAAAAAGACCGGACGAAATCAAACGTTTTAGGCATAACCAACCTGGGATTGGTTGAAATGACCCGTAAAAAGGCCAGGCAAAACATTAATGGTATGCTTTATGGCGAATGCCCGTGCTGTTTGGGCAGAGGCCGTATAAAATCCCCGGAAACGGTTGTAATTGATATCAAACGGGAATTGAGAAAATTAAATAAACGCCCCCGGACGGGAGGAAGGCTGTTAATTCAGGTTCATCCCCAGGTAGCCGAGTTCTTAAACAGGCAGGGAGAGCTTAAACGGCTTGAACAGGAAACGGCCAGAACCCTTGCTGTGGAAATGGCTCCAACCATGAATCCGGAGATGTTTTCGCTGCTTTGGAAACCTGATTGACAAACTATTACCATTATGGTAAAATTTCATGATGTAGGCGTTAAGTCTACTTTAACCGCGCGGAGAGGTTTCTAAAAAACAAAACTGTGTTTTGTTTTACCGTATTCGGCGAGTCCTACGCAGGGGAGGTGCAATATTAATAATGTACGCTATTATTGAAACAGGCGGTAAACAATACCGTGTTACTGAAGGCGATGTGCTCACTATCGAGAAAATCGAAGTGGCTGAAGGTCAGACTGTTGACTTTGACCGTGTTCTGACTGTAGTAAAAGACGGTGAAGTAGTTATCGGCAAACCGCTGATAGCTGACGCTAAAGTTACTGCTGAAGTAGTGTCTCACGGCAAAGGTAAGAAGATTTTGGTTTTTAAATACAAAGCAAAATCCAACTATCGTCGTCGCCAAGGCCATCGTCAGCCGTTTACCAAAATCCGCATTGACAAGATTCTTGCTTAAGGCCGGATAATGATTACGGTTACATTGATTCGCGATAATAATCAGGCAATTAAGGGATTTATGGTGAATGGGCATGCACAAGCTGCACCCCATGGTCAGGATATTGTATGTGCAGGTGTATCTGCTCTTACTCAGTCGTCCATCATGGGAATTGAACGCCACTTACGGCGGGAGATTAACCTGGTGCAGGACCGCAGCGGGCTTAAGATCGAACTTGCCGGACAGCCTGACAGCCTGACGGCGGCAGTCTTTGAAACCATGCTCCTTGGTCTAACTGAAATTGCCAAACTATATCCTAAGAGTGTTCGGATTATTGAGCACAGGAGGTGAAAGCAACATGGAAAAATTCAAACTGAATTCTTTTGACTTACAGTTATTTGCTCATAAAAAGGGTGTGGGTAGTACCCGTAATGGCCGTGACAGCGCGGCTCAGCGTCTGGGTGTTAAACGTCACGCCGGTGAGGTTGTTACTGCAGGCAGTATTCTGGTACGCCAGCGCGGAACCCATTTCCATCCTGGTAATAACGTCGGCATCGGCAAAGACGATACCCTGTTTGCCAAAGTTCCCGGTAAAGTCGCTTTCGAGCGTAAAGGCCGCTATGACCGGCAAATAAGTGTGTATCCTGCAGCTGAAGAAGCTATTTAAGAAATGCCTGCGGCCCACAAAGCCGCAGGTTTTTATATTTTTACCAAAACTATCGTAATCCGACAGGTATTTTGGCTGACCGGGGCGAAAGACATATCATTCTGCAGTATATCGGAAGGATGATTGTATGACAAACACAGGCTGCTCTGAAGTAATGACATGTACTGACGTAGTCAAATTGCTCCGTATCCAGCGTCATGATTTCTTAAACCACCTGCAGGTTATTCACGCTATGATTCAATTGGGACGTGGTGAGAAGGCGCTGCAATATATTGAAAAACTTGCGCACGACCCCGAAATGATATCAAATGTGCTGGCTGCTTACCAAAACGAGCACATTTAACTATATACAACCTTGCAGCTTAATATTTGACCCAAACTCCCGCTTGCATACCCTAAAGGGCACAGGAAATATGGGAGTCTTAGAGCGGGTTAGTCATCGGATAAAATTGAGCGCAATAGCGCATATTACTTATAAAACGCAAGGGGATTTCTATGTTTATTGACAGAGCAAAAATAACTACAAAAGCCGGTAGCGGCGGTAACGGTATGTCTGGCTTCCGCAGGGAAAAATATGTTCCCAAAGGTGGGCCTAGCGGCGGGGATGGTGGCCGTGGCGCTAATGTAGTATTAATTGGCGATGCTAACCTTAACACCCTGATTGATTTTCGCTATAAACGCCAGTTTAAGGCCGATAGTGGTGCTCATGGGCAAACAAGCAATATGCATGGCCGGGGAGCTGAAGATCTCCTGATCAAAGTACCGCCGGGAACCATTATAAAAGATGAAGCCACTGGTCAGGTGCTTGGTGACATTACTGAACCAGGTCAAACAATCGTGGTAGCTAAAGGTGGTCGGGGTGGGCGCGGCAATGCGCGCTTTGTTAACAGTGTCAATAGAGCACCTACCTTCGCTGAATTAGGTGAACCGGGTGAAGAACGCACGCTGCTGTTGGAGCTTAAGCTGCTTGCAGATGTCGGCCTCCTGGGGTATCCAAGTGTGGGCAAGTCAAGTATCCTGTCCCGGGTATCGGCAGCTAAACCTGAAATTGCTGCCTATCATTTTACTACATTATCACCGGTTCTAGGGGTTGTCAGTATTGCTGAGGGGCAGAACTTTGTCCTGGCTGATATTCCAGGACTCATTGAGGGTGCGCACGAGGGCGTAGGTCTTGGGCATGATTTTCTCCGCCATGTTGAGCGTACCAAGGTTCTTATCCACGTGCTGGATGTCTCCGGGCTGGAAGGCCGCGACCCGATTGACGATTTTCATAAAATTAATAATGAACTTAAATTATACAACGAACGGTTGTTCAAGCGTCCTCAAATTATTGCCGCTAATAAAATGGACTTGCCAGAGGCACAGGAAAACTATCAACGGGTAGCAGAGTATATGGCTGGCTTAGGTCATGAGATATATCCTGTTTCAGCTGCAACCGGTGAAGGATTAACTGCCCTGATGCAGCGGGCAGTACAGCTGCTGGCAGAGTATGTGGAAGAACCGGAAGAAATTATCGATGCCAAGGTATATGATGCCAAGCCGGAAGAGGCATATTCAGTCAAGCGGGATGATGATGGCGCTTATGTCGTTGAGGGTGAAGGGATCGAGAAGCTTGTTGCGATGACGCGTTTTGGCGATGAAGAAGGCTTGCGGCGTTTCCAGTCAATTTGGCGTAAGCTGGGAATTGATGAAGAGCTTAAGAGTCGTGGCATCCAAGAAGGTGATACTGTCCGGATTCACGATATGGAATTTGAGTTTAGACCATAGGAGGAAATATTTTGCTAGCAAACGAAACTACACTAACAGGTAAACAAAAGCGCTTTTTAAGAGCCCTGGGAAGTACGCTTGAACCTGTTGTTCAGATTGGCAAAGGCGGTGTGGTGGATTCTGTCATTGAAAGTGCCGTCCAAGTGCTGACTGTCCGTGAAATTATTAAAGTCAGGGTACTGCAAAACAGCCCGGAAGAGCCCAAAACAGCTATTGCCGCACTAGCTCGGGCCACAGGCGCCGAATTGGTACAGGTCATTGGACGTAATGGCTTATTATATAAAAAGAATGAGGAAAAATCCAAGATAGAACTGCCGTGAACTATGGGGGAGTATTACTATTATGCTTACCAGAGAAAATTTGGGCAATGCAAAACGCATAGTCATTAAGGTTGGCACGAGCACATTAACTTACGCCACCGGCAAACTTAATCTTTTAAGAATCGAGAAACTTGCCCGCGAACTATCTGACCTTGCCAATCAGGGAAAACAGATTATTCTGGTTACCTCTGGAGCCGTGGGGGCCGGTGTAGATCGTCTGGGGTTGAAAGAAAAACCGAAGACGATTCCGGAAAAGCAGGCTGCTGCTGCGGTCGGTCAGGGAATTTTGCTCCATATTTATGAGAAAATGTTTGGAGAATACGGTCAAATTGTTGCTCAGGTGCTGCTGACCCGTGCCGACTCGGTTAACCGCAAGCGATATACCAACTCCCGCAACACATTAATGGCGCTCCTCAATCAGGGCGTCATTCCCATTGTTAATGAAAACGATGCTGTGGCTATTGATGAACTGAAAATTGGCGACAATGACACCCTATCAGCCATGGTCGCCAGCATTATTGATGCTGATTTGCTTATTATTCTATCAGATGTGGAGGGGGTCTACACGGCTAATCCTCAGACTGATCCGGGTGCTGTGCTACTGAGTGAAATTGCGGATATTACCCCGGAGATCGAGGAATTGGCCGGTGGTCCTGGTACCGTTCGTGGAACAGGCGGTATGTATACTAAAATTCAAGCGGCAAAGATTGCTGTAAATTCTGGTGTTGCTATGGTAATCGCCTCCGGCGGGCGAGATGGTGTAGTTCGCGAGGTGCTGCAGGGGAGCAAGGTAGGCACAGTTTTTGTGTCCAAGGAAAACCGTTTGCAAATCAGGAAGCGCTGGCTGGCCTTTGGGGTCAGTGTGAGTGGCTGGGTAACTGTGGATAAGGGGTGTGAGCAAGCCCTCTTAACTGGCGGTTCAAGCCTTTTAGCTGCCGGGATATCTGCTGTTGATGGTGATTTTGAATTAGGCAATACCATTAGCATCAAGAGCACTGCCGGACGGGAGCTTGCTCGGGGTATTACTAATTATAGCGCCGAGGATGTAAAAAAAATCATGGGGGCCCATACCCCTGAGATTAGTAATATATTAGGCTCTAAGCCATATGATGAGGTTGTGCATCGCGATAATCTGGTACTTTTGGTATAAGAGGGGAGAAGAAGCATGGACTACATAAATGAACTTGCTGAAAAAGGCAGAGTCGCCAAACAAGCCGCACGCCGGTTGGCCTCGTTGTCAACTGTTGTTAAGAATCAGGCACTGTTAGCCATGGCTGATGCTTTGGAGCAAGAACAAGCTGTGATTGTTGCCGCTAATGCGAAAGATGTTGAGCGAGCTGCAGCAAATGGGATGGCGAAGCCTCTTATTGACCGTTTACTGTTAAATGAGGCCAGAATAACAGCGATGGCTGAAGGTTTACGGCAAATTGTGACATTGCCTGACCCTGTTGGCGAAACTGCGGCTGGCTGGATTCGTCCTAATGGTCTTTCCATCAGTAAAGTGCATGTGCCCCTTGGCGTTATTGGAATTATCTATGAAGCCCGCCCTAATGTTACCGTCGATGCTGCCGGCTTATGCCTGAAGTCCGGTAATGCCGTAATATTACGTGGCGGTTCTGAAGCAATCAGTTCTAATAGTGCGGTTACGGCGATTATTGCGAAAGCAGCCGTCGCTGCCGGTATACCGGCAGGGGCTATCCAACTTGTTGAGACCACTGACCGGCAGGCAGTTACTGCCATGTTGAAACTTAATAAATTTATTGATGTAATTATTCCCCGTGGCGGGGCAGGCCTAATTCGGACTGTTGTAGAGAATAGCACGGTGCCGGTTATTGAAACAGGAACTGGAGTGTGTCATACTTTTATTGACGCAAGCGCTGATCTTAAAATGGCTCAGGATATCGCTTTCAATGCTAAAGTTTCGCGTCCCGGCGTGTGTAATGCGATGGAGACGTTGCTGGTACACCGAGATATTGCAGCTGCTAGTTTACCTGATTTATTGGAGCGTTTTCACCAAGCCGATGTTGAGTTACGGGGTTGTCCTGAGGTTATGCAATATCATCAGGCCGTCAAGCCGGCCACTCAGGAAGATTGGGCTGCCGAATTTCTGGATCTGATTCTGGCCGTGAGAGTGGTAGATAATTTGGATGTTGCTCTTGAGCATATTGCAGCCTACAGTACTCGCCATTCCGAGGCAATTGTTACCAACGACTATAATAATGCCAGACGCTTTCAACAGGAGGTTGATGCCGCTGCTGTTTATGTCAATGCCTCAACCCGCTTTACCGACGGCTTTGAATTTGGGTTTGGTGCGGAAATCGGCATAAGCACACAAAAGCTTCATGCCAGGGGGCCTATGGGCCTGCCTGAACTGACCAGCATCAAATATATGGTAAATGGCTGTGGTCAAATTAGGTAATTATCATATAATGTTATTATATATTCAGCATTAAAGAAGTTTGCAGGCGCAGGAGGGTGGTGCATTGACAACGCTCCACCGCTGGCGCTTGACTTCCGCTTTTGCCAACACACCACCCGCCTGCAAAACTTTAATGCGTTGTATATAGAATAATAAGTGGGATTACTTTACCGATACTTACAATGGCTACCATGTTAGCTTATTGTCAGTACCAGTAGGGTAATCTCATTTTTTTCTTGAATCTGTTCTGGGATAGAGCCGGCCTTTTCCGGATTCTTTTTTATTTTTGGGTTAAGCAGGATATAATACAAGAATGATGGAATTAACTGTAATTAATATAACAATGATTAAAAGGAGAGACTGCATGATAATAAATACGGGCACACTTATTGGTAATGCCGGTAGCTCGTGTTTATGATAATAGTATGAGTAAAATAAAACTGCTGACAGGTTATTATTACGCTGTAAGGAACTATCTGCGTACGCCCAAAGGAAACCATGATGCTGTTGATTACGCCCGGGCGGCAGCTATAATCGCCGGTGTTAGCATTATCGTTTACCTGTCCATGAAATTATTGTTAACAGGCTGACTGGCTTTTCATATGGACAGGCATTTGCTATAATAATAAACAAAGTTTTAGAATCTTGTGGATATTTTTGAAAGGCAGAACATTATGGCGCATGCAAAAGACAAAGTTGGTATTATGGGCGGGACTTTTGACCCCATTCATGTAGGTCATTTAGTCACCGCCGAGGCTGTTCGTATTGAATACAATCTGGATAAGGTTTTGTTTATTCCTGCCAGTAATCCGCCGCATAAACAGCAGTCGCTGGTTACACCGGCCATCCACCGCTATATTATGACCGTACTGGCTACATATTCTAACCCTCACTTTTTTGTGTCTGGCATTGAACTTGAGCGATCCGGCCCCTCATATACGGTAGATACCGTTAGGGCCTTAATTGACTGTTATGGTGCTAACACCGATCTTTACTTCATCACAGGTGCTGATACAGTAAAAGACTTACCTAGCTGGCAGGAGATTGACCAGCTATTAGAATTATGTTTTTTTGTGGCTGCTACACGGCCAGGCTGTATCAGCTATATTGACCAGGTAATTAAACAATTTGGGGTAAAGGGGCGACGCAGTATTCAGAGATTGGCTACGCCGGAGCTCGAGATTTCTTCAACTGACATCAGGGAACGGGTGAAAAAGGGGCGTTCTATAAAATATATAGTACCGGAAAGTGTTGAAGACTATATCTATAAAGAGGGCTTATATCGTTGAATGAGCCAATGTGCCAAATAAAGGCAGGCCCAGGGAAGCATAAATCTTCTGTTTTTGCAGATAATGTTAACGTAAAATCTGTTTTATTTTAGTATCCTGATGTAACGGAGGTGATTCCCTATGGCAAAAACACTCTATGTCGGCAACCTGCCCTGGAATACTACAGACACAGCTCTTGCTGATGCTTTTCGTGAGCATGGTTCTGTTGTATCAAGCAGAATAATTACTGACAAAGAAACAGGCCGTTCCCGTGGTTTCGGTTTTGTGGAAGTTGAGGACGCTGACGCCGAAAAAATGGTTGAGGCCATGAATGGCTCTCAAATCGCAGGCCGTCAGATTGTTGTTAATGAAGCTAAGCCGCGCCAGGACTAATCACAGTGGCGTCTAGCCTGTAAATTATACATGTATTTGATGTACTCACCTCCTATTCTTAGGAGGTTTTTTATTTAGATAAAAAGGATATTCCGTTAAATTGCCGAATTTTAGTACTAAAGAGCAGGTGGTGTCAGATGATGAATTATAATCAAGTAGCGGAAAAACTGTCACAATTTTTATCAACAAAACGGTTTCGCCATTCGCTTGGTGTAAGCCAAACCGCGATAGACTTGGCAGTCCGGTTTGGTGTAGATATAGAACAGGCTAGACTAGCCGGATTACTCCACGACTGTGCCCGGGCGATACCCAGCAATAACCTATTGCCAACAGCCGCAGCTTTTGGTATAGTGATGAATGATGTTGAATATTGTCAACCAGTGTTGCTGCATGCGCCACTGGGGGCTTGTTTAGCAAAAAAAGAGTATGGGGTTACTGACCCGCATATTCTTAAGGCTATTGCGCTTCACACAACTGGTGGGGCCAATTTGTCAAACCTTGAAAAAATTATTTATTTGGCTGATTTTATTGAACCAGGCCGCGATTTTCCCGGTGTGGACAAGCTGCGCAGTCTGGCTTTAAACGATTTAGATGCGGCGATGCTTGCTGCTTATGACCAGTCCCTTCACTATGTAATTGAAAAAGGTGTGCCTATACACCCGGCCTCGATTGAGGGGCGTAATTTTTTACTACTACAAAGACAAAAAACTCAATGTAAGTAAAGGGTGTTGTCTTTCGGGAGAGGAGATGATACCATGAATGAACTAAAGAATAATTCGGGACGACAATCGCGGAAAATACGCTGGGACAGGGTTCTGCTCCTGCTCATCCTGCTGTTGATTGCTGTAGTTGCCTTAGCTGGTGCTACTGTCTATGCATACCTTAATATTGTTCGTACCACGCCGACAGCACAGGTTGTTAAGACTACCGAACGCCCGGCGGAAACATTAAGCAACAAGGTTAACATCCTGCTCCTGGGTGTGGATGATAAAGATCATGAAAACCCTTATGATCCTGCCAGACGCTCAGATACGATGATGATAGCAAGTATCAGCCCCCAGAACGGGACAGTTAATTTATTATCATTGCCACGTGACACCAAAGTTAATATTCCAGGCCGTAAAGGCTATGATAAGCTTAACCATGCCTATGCCTATGGCGGCGCAGAGCTGGCCCGCAGCACCGTTGAGCAGTTTCTGCACATTCCGATCAATTACTATGTAGTTATTGACTGGCAGGCGTTTATTAAGGTAATTGACATTATGGGCGGCGTAGACCTCTACGTTGAGCATGATATGCATTATAAGGACCCCTATGCTAACCTTGATATTGGTATCAATCAAGGCTATCAACACCTCGATGGTGAAAAAGCCGGTGAATATGTACGTTTCCGCAGTGATGAACTTGGCGATATCGGCCGGGTGCAGCGCCAGCAGCGCTTCTTAAAAGCCCTGGCCAAGGAAACGATGCAAGTGGGTACCATTTTGAAGGTGCCTGCGCTGGTAAATACCCTTAACGAATATGTCGATACTGACATGTCGGCAATGACTATGGTTAAAGTGGCTAACAGCCTTAAGGGGTTTGACGCCAGTAATCTCCGGGCGGAGATGCTTCCCGGCGATTTTGCGACAATCGAAGGTTTGAGCTATTGGATTCCAGACAAGGAACAGACAAAACAGCTGGTTGAAACCATGTTTAGTGCCACAACAAAGGTAAGCGGGATATATCAGGAAACCCCTGGTTCTACCCGGAAGAATTGATGATTATGAGGGTAAAGCGTATTTTATTGCGCTTTGCCTTTTTTTTGCAGGAAAATTGCTCTCTTAGTCCGAATAAAATAAATTCGGAAAGAAAAAGATAGTTTTATAGAACAGTGTTTCCAGGAGGTATTTTTAATCGAATGATTCAAACCGACAATAATTTAGCCGAATTAGTGGCCAAGGCGGCC
>JAQSXM010000056.1 GCA_029256645.1 Sporomusa sp.
AGCGCCGCAACCATAGTAAGTAAAATCCGCAGTATAACAGCCCCGGCGCTGCCCCATAATACAGCTTTCTTCCGCTGATCCTGGGGCAGGTTTCTACTGGCCAGAGCTATGACAACAGCGTTATCACCACTTAGTATTAGGTTAATAAGAGTAATACTACCTAACGCTATCAATAGTTCCATCGAAAATAACCCCCCAAAAAAATATATTGCCTGATGATATTCTATTTATTCATACCTGCTGCGTAATTTTTGCAACTCCCCCTCTCAATAATTAAGGACCTTTCCGTCAGTGACGGTAAGGTCCTTTCCTAACTAAATAGCAATTAACCTTAATGTAGTATATATTAGGCGATATACTAAAGGTCTCACTATTGGACTGCTCCAACGACACAGCCATGCACAGGGTGCAGGATTGTTGACTGTATCTGACAGTTACTCCCCCTTAGGGTACTTAACATTAATATTTATTTAGTTTTATCATATTATAGAAATTGTATCCAGTCAATACAAATTATCATATAGTAATATTCCCATTACTGTCTAATAATTCTTGCTAATCACAGACTCATGAAGTATTATGGTAGAGGACATTATTTAAAATTGATTGCAATAGGAGGAACTTCTCAATGTCAAACCACCCTGTTAATTTGGCTGAATTGTGCCCGGAAAAGCAAGGTCTCAAGCGCGATATGAAATCCCGCCACCTGCTCATGATATCTATTGGCGGCACTATCGGCACCGGGCTGTTTATGGGTTCAGGCCAAACGATTAATCAAGCCGGTCCGTTTGGCGCGATATTGGCGTATATGGTCGGCGGTCTTATCATGTATTTAGTATTATTATGCCTTGCTGAACTAACTGTCGCCATGCCGGTATCCGGTTCTTTTCAAAGTTATGCTACCCGCTTTATTTCACCAGGTGCCGGTTTTACCACCGGTTGGCTCTACTGGATTAACTGGGCGATATGTATTGCTGCTGACTTTACTGCTGCCGGCATCATTATGCACAATTGGTTTCCTGATGTCGCCGTCTGGCTTTGGTGTACGGTATTTGCGATAGCACTGGCCGGACTCAATCTGGTATCAGTTAAAGCCTATGGCGAGACTGAATTCTGGTTTGCCAGCATTAAGGTTGCTGCTATTGTTTCATTTATTATTGCCGGTTCGGGGCTGATTTTCGGGTTTAGCAGCGGACAAGCCGGGTTGGGGTTTTTTAATTTCAATACAGGCGGCGGTTTATTCCCGAATGGCTTTGGGGCTGTATTTCTGACTATGATTGCCGTTATTTACTCCTTTCAGGGTGCAGAGCTTGTCGGTATTGCCGCCGGGGAGTGCAAAGATCCCGGCAAAAACGTACCACGGGTCATCAAAGGGATTTCAGTCCGGATTATTATGTTCTATGTACTGGCCATGATTGTACTTGCCGGTAACATACCTGCTTCAGAAGCAAGTGTACTGGAGAGTCCGTTTGCTCATGTTTTTGGTAAAACAGGTATTCCTTTTGCTAAAGACATTATGAGTTTTGTAGTTCTCACCTCAGCCTTATCGGCCGGTAACTCAGCACTATATGCCTGTTCACGGCTGCTATGGTCAATGGCCCAGGATCACCAGGCCCCTTCCTGGCTCGGCAAACTCAATGCCAGTGGTGTCCCTTACAACGGCGTACTGATCACACTGGTTCTGGCCTGCATGTCACTCTTAACTGAAAGATTTGCCGCAGATACGGTTTACCTGTGGCTTATGTCCAGCACTGGTTTGACAGGCTGCCTGATTTGGATGATTATTGCCTGGTGCCAGATTAACTTCCGCCGCGAATATACTAAACTGGGTGGGAAAATTGAGGCCCTTGGCTTTAAAACCCCTCTCTATCCCCTAGTCCCTGTTCTTGCATTTATTCTTAATCTGGTCGTAATTGTCAGCTTGTATTTTGACGAGGCACAACGGATTGTCATCTATACCGGCTTTCCAATCCTGGCTGCCATCTACGGTTATTACCGGCTATTTCTTGATAAAAAAATTCAGAACAACAGTTCATTACCACTGCGTTAGTGCACCATCAATTACCATTAGACCGTCTCCCCATCCAGTGTGATATAATTATCGAGTGTCGATATGTTATGTCACCTAGATGGGGAGGCTTTTTTCTTTATGGATACTTTATCTCATGCTTTAGTTGGCATTGCTGTCGCTGGATTATCCGGACACCCGTTTAGTGTCAGCGATCCGCTGTACTTAGCAAGTATTATCGGCGCCCAAGCGCCTGACTTTGACATAATTGCCCAGCTTCGCGGCAATTTTTCCTACCTCAGGCAACACCGGGCTTTTTCTCATTCAATTCCCGGTCTTATCATGTGGTCAGGTTTAATTGCCGCCGGTTTTTTCGTAGGCATGCCAGAGGTTTCGCTTTTTCAGGTTTTTCTCTGGTCATTTTTAGGCGGCTTGTCCCATATATGTATTGACTTTTTCAATGCTCACGGCGCAGCCGTTTTATTCCCTTTTAGCCGGGAGCGCAAAAGCTTTAGTCTCCTTAATGTTTTTGACCCATTATTACTGGTAATTATGCTGACGGTTTTTATGCAAGGGTTGACGCCACGCGAAACATCCCTGCTTTTTTTCGCAGCAACAGGTCTATACACCCTGTTAAGGTATCTGCTTAAATTAAAGGCAATACTTGTGCTCAGACAATACTTCACCAACGGAATTATCCGCATACTGGTTATGCCGTCACTTAAAAGCGTAGTCTACTGGGACTTCGTGATTGAGACCCAAAACAATTATTTTATTGGTCAAATTGGTATCCTCCAGCCGGCGTTGACCCTTCACACCGAATTTCAAAAGCAAATATTATCGCCAGCTCTTGAGGGCGCACAAAAAACAGTTTTGGGCGAATTCTTTTCATCCTTTACGCCATTTAGCTACTTTACCGAATATCAGGACACAGACCAGCAGGCAAAGCTTGTGCGTATTTATGATTTACGCTACTTCTTTAACCAAAGCTTCCTTCACACCGCCACAATAATTTACGGACATGATGAACAACCCTGCGATTCATATATTCAGACATATGGCCGCAAGATTAAAATACCATGCTAATGGTGAGTCAGTTCTTTTCCTGATTTAATTGCTTTGTTCTTGAGAGTATCGAACCAACAACTATGACGCTAACCGCAAAAACAGCAGGTATTGCCCAATGTGTCCAGGGATATGGCTCTAATAACGGCATAATTTTTTTATCTGCTGTTGCCATCTCACCGGCAGTCCATCCCAAAAATGCGGCACCAATTGTAATAATTATTGGCCACCGTTCCATAAGAGCATGGATTACTTTACTGCCCCAGATTATGATGGGGATACTAATAGCCAAACCAACAACAAGTAGCGTAAAATTGCCTTTTGCAACTGCTGCAATAGCAATAACATTATCAATACTCATTACCATATCTGCAACAATAATTGTTCTGATAGCGTCTCCCAGGCTGTTTTTAGCTTCTAATTCTTCGTGATCCTCTTCGCCAGCCAAGAGTTTAATGGCAATCCACAGGAGCGCCAGGCCGCCAATCAGTTGTAAGTACGGAATCCTCAGCAGAATTATGGCCGCAAACGTTAAAATTATTCTCAGCCCGATAGCTCCGGCCCCGCCCCAGAATATAGCCTTTTTTTGTTGTTCATGCGCCAATTTGCGGCTGGCTAAAGCGATAACCAAAGCATTGTCACCACTTAAGAGCAAATTAACAGTAATAATACTAATGAGTGCTACTGCCCAATCCACAGCTTCACCTCAATTATTATTTTATGTTGTATAAGAGACTATGCCGCGCCTGTAAATTTTATATTGAGCGCACTAATATTATGCCGAAAGAAATCTTTACCTTATTGGATTTCATCTATAGCTTCCGCATCAAAGAAGTTTGCAGGCGCAGGCAGGTGGTGTGTTGACGCGTTGTATGTAGCTGCGCGTACAATAATAATAGTATTACCACATTTGTAATAATTGTGCCTGACAGATGTAGCCAACCTGGATCTATAAAATCCGGTTGGCTACATCTGTCAGCTGCTCTAAATTGCGGCATTCAAAAACCTGATTACAAAAACGCTGATATTCTCTCATCAGGCAATCGCCTTCAAGCCAGCTATCCTCCGGCAGCGGGTTCAGCCAATAAACCGCTTGTGCCCGCTCAGCAATTTTAGCTAATTCTTCAGAGCCGCCCGGATGCCAATTATTACGCCCGTCTCCCAGAATAATCAGCTTGGTTCGTGCCGTAATTGCGGCTAGCTCATACCTGGCAATCTGCTCAAACACTAAATCATAACGTGACAGCCCTACCCGTCGATTAAAGCGTTCTCTAAGATGCCTGGCCTCTAAGAAAGCATTAACATCCTGGGTTTTAAACCATTCAGTAACCTCCACTGCCTCATCAACAAAAACGAAGGAGCGAATATTGGCGTAACGCCGGTGCGCTGCCTGCACTAATTGCAACATAAACCGGCTAAATCGCTCAACTGAATTAGAAACATCGCAAACTAACCATAAATCAACCTTACTTTTGACCTTATCCCGGTATTTAAGGCGTACAGGGCAGCCGCCAGTACGCACCACTTCCTGAAAGGTACGGCGAATATCAATTTTACCGCGTTTCGCACGGCGCATCCGGATACCGGGACGCTCAGCCAGTTTTTTCGCCAGTTTCGCAATCTCTTGTTCGACGGCTGCGATCTCGGCAGTTGCCAGACAATCGAATTCACGCCGGCGAATATTAGCATACTCGACCAGCTTGACGATATGCTGACGGCCAAACTGCCTAACAGCTTTGCGTTCAAGCTCCCGGCGAATCAGTGCTTCTAACTGGGCAAAAGTTTTTTGCCACTTTTGAAAAGCACTTTCTTTCATTTGTTCAGTGGCATAACTGCGCTCGACCTTGTTCACAGCCTCAAACCACCTAAGCTTTACCTGAACTTGGCGAAGCTTACCGGAGATTTCTTCAGGGCGGGCATTATCAAGCGGTATTTCAGCTGTAATTTCCCTGGCCAGCGCTTCTAAGACGGCAGCAGGCTGATTAGCAATGGTTTCCAGCAAGCTGTCGGCACTGCCGCCGGCACCAGCTGAACTAAGCCCGCTGCCATCTGCAGTCGCACCCTTGATTGTAATTGATTCCTGGTCAGGCCTGACAGGTTCTGCCGGTGGCGCAAGGTCAAAATACAAATCAAACAACGCGATAAAGACCGGACGTTCCCACATGCTTTTAACAAGTGTTGTCTCAAGTACGCCCTGTAACAGTATTGGGGAAAAACCAGTGAGTTCAGCTGCCTTCAATGCATCAGCTGCTTCCATTGTCGTTACCGTTAACCCGGCTTCCCGCAATAGCCGGACAAAGTCAACAATCATTTGCTTCATGGCTTTATTAAATAAGCCAGCTTGTCTGCAACAAGATCACGATCTTTAGTGTATTTAAGTAAAGCAGTCAGGGTGAAGCGGGCTGCCTCAACACTCAACTCACCACCCAGCATATTCATAGACTGTACCCAGTCAATACTTTCAGTAACGCTGGGCGGTTTTTTTAGCGGTTGCTTACGAATATTCTGGATAAATTCGACAAGCTGGCTGGCGAATTTATGGTCAACCTCCGGGGCATTGAGTTCAACAATAGCCAGTTCCCGTTCAAAATCCGGATAATCAATGTGAAAATGCAGGCACCGCCGGCGTAACGCATCTCCCAGTTCCCGGGTGCTGTTGGAGGTCAGCACAACATGGGGGCGAGTAACCGCTTTTATTGTCCCCAGCTCCGGAATAGTTACCTGCCAATCTGATAATGCCTCTAACAAAAAGCTTTCGAATTCCTGATCACTTTTGTCAATTTCGTCAATTAGCAGCACTACCGGCTCCGGACTGGTAAGGGCTGTTAACAAAGGGCGTTTTAGCAAAAATTCCTGATCAAAAATCTGCTGACGGCCGGTCTCCCACCCCCGCTCAGCCAAGGCTTCAATCTGGATATACAGCAATTGTTTTTGATAGTTCCATTCATATAAAGCTTTACTTTCATCAAGCCCTTCGTAGCATTGCAGCCGAATCATCAGGCACCCGCGCCAACGCGCCCACGCTTTTGCTAATTCGGTTTTGCCGACACCTGCCGGCCCTTCCAGTAACAGTGGTTTTTCCAGGCTTTCTGCCAAATACAGGGCTGCAGCCAAATTTTGATCTGCCAGATAACCGTGGGCTGCTAACCCGGCCATTCGTTCATTAATTGCATCATTCACTTGTCACCAGCTCCATCATTATGCTTATTTGGCAGCTTATCACAGTGTCTGCCCGAGAATTTAATCCAGGACAATACTGCCATACAGAGAAATGTTACAATATTAGCAAGAAATACCGGCGTGCTGTTGATATAATAGCCGTATACCATCCAAAAAAAAACGCCGGTAGTCATCATGATGATCCAGGCAGTCGAAAAATCTCCCGCCGAGCTACTTTTAATTGTTTTATAGACTTGGGGGAAAAAAGACACTGTAGTAAGAATTCCGGCCAGGCTGCCGATAAATTCAATCATTAGAGCACTCCTTCCCGTCTTTAAACACCCTGATAATTTTCCTAATACAGGTTATATCTGTTAGCGGGTTCCCCGCCAGTACCAGGAAATCTGCGCGTTTGCCGGCTTCAAGCGTACCTAGTTCTTTCCCGGCGCCTACTGCCTCAGCCGCCAGGCCGGTCGCTGCCCGGAGTGCAGTTGCCGCCGGCAAACCACACTCAACCAACAAATAAATTTCCCGCCACACATCACCATGTTCAACACCGAGAGCACCGGCATCAGTTCCTGCAACAATTTTAGCGCCAGCATTGTATGCCCGAACTATCATGGCCTGGTGCCGGGAATACACGGCCTCAATACCGCCCGGGGGGAGCGTTTTGGTTTGATGCTTACGGCCATAAGCCAGCATTCGTTCAAAAGGAACCAAGGTTGGTATCCAATATACCCCGCTTGCAGCGATTAGGTCAGCAGTATCCTCGTCGATCAGCGCACCATGCTCCAGGGTTGTTACCCTGATAGCCAACGCCTGGCGCACACCGTCCACACCGTTGGCATGAGCAGCAAGCGGCTTGTTTAGACGCCGCGCCTCATTGGCCACCGCCCGAGCCTCGTCCAGCGATAATTCAACAATGCCGGCATCCTGACGAACAAAATTAACACAACCTGTCATCATAATTTTGATACAGTCAGCACCGGCTTTGGCCTGCTCGCGTACTGCTTTGATCATTTCCTCCGGCCCGTCAGCTTCCCGTCCGCCGGCATAGTGAAAATGACCGCCGGTAATTGATATAGCCTGGCAGGCATTTAGCACCCGGGGGCCAGTAACTACTTTCTGGTTAACAGCTTTTTTTAGAAGCGAATTAATCCCATAGGACCCACCTAAATCGCGAACGGTAGTCACTCCCTGTTTAAGCGTCTGAGACAAATTTTTGACCGCCCTGACCAAAGTAATATCTTTATCTTCTTTCCATCGTAATGTACGGGCTTTAGGATCAGAGATACCTTCCAGAAATAAATGCACATGCGGATCAATTAGACCAGGCATAATCGTAAACTCAGAGTAATCAACCGCAGCTGCCACTTGATCTGCAGCAAAGTCCTGTGCTTTACCGACACCGGCAATAAAACCATCTTTAACAGCCAGATAACAAGCTGATTGAGCTGGCTTACCTGTACCATCAATCAATAAACCGGCTTTTATGAGCATAATATCAAGTTCCTTCTTTCAGCGATTCTTCGAACAGGCTAACTCACAGCATTTATGCAGAAATATTCTGCATAAATGCTGTGAGTACCTGCCAAATCAGGGTAGAATATTTCACAAACCTATTTTAGACCACCTCTCTTGACATTATGTCACTGGCTAAGTATAATTACAAATGTAATAGATTAATCTGATTATGGGGGTATAGCTCAGCTGGGAGAGCGCTTGAATGGCATTCAAGAGGTCAGCGGTTCGATCCCGCTTATCTCCACCAAATAAAAATAGAACTTGCGCGCAAGTTCTATTTTTATTTGTTCAAATTCATCTTATCTGCATACAATAACTTGACTGATATACCGCTGTAGGATAAACTAGTATCAACTCGCGTTGTGTTCTAAAGGGGAGTAGCTTGCAAGCTCAGCACTTGTGAGGTTAGGGTCAACAATCGGCTTTGCCTGGCCCTGCCATTGGTATATGCCAATTAGCGAGACCTTTAGTATGGATTTAACAGGCCATGCTAAAGAGTTTCGCTTTTTATGATGCATTAGGAAAACAACAATAGAGGGGAGCGTGTCAATGGACGCAATCGTAGAGATACTTTTGGAATGGGGTCTCACCGGTCTTCTAATTGCCGCATTCACCGAGTCTTTTATTTCTCCGGTACTACCTGACCTGCTTCTTATCCCGTTAGCGCTAGCCAATCCACAAAATGCTATATATTATGGCTTAGCAGCAACCTTTATCTCGGTCCTGGGTGGTTTGATCGGCTATATGCTCGGTCTGAAGATTGGATTGCCAGCCGCCCGCCGCTTTATACCTGATCGTTATCTGGATAAAATCTCCTGCACAGTAAAAGAAAATGCATTATGGGCAGTATTTCTAGCCTCTTTATCCCCTATTCCCTATAAGTTTGTCAGCATAACAGCCGGAGCGCTAAAAATAAATCTACCTTTATTTCTAGTCATTTCTTTCCTTGGGCGCGGTAAACGCTTTTTACTTGAAGGGGTACTGATTTACTATTTCGGTCCCCAGGCTGTAGAGATGTTTACCCAGCATAAGGATGACCTGCTGATTATCTCACTCATAATTATAGCAGTTGCAGGGCTAATTGCGTATATTATGAACCGAAGTAAGAAGACGGAAACGGTGGTAGATGAGTTGTAAAATTTTTGCCCGCTGCTTTATTGCCAGCGGGCAAATTATTTAGGGAGTTATGTACTGGCCGCGGGTTTGAGTTTGATCCACCGCATAAAAGGATATGATATAATCGTAATCGTTCATATTATTTTATTACAGGGAGAGTGTTATCGTAATTTTGGACACAGCCTCGATTAGTACCGAGATCATGATTATTCTGGTTCTAATTCTTGCTAATGGTTTATTTGCTTTGACTGAAATGTCTATTGTGTCATCCCGGAAGAGCCGTTTAGAAAATATGGCGGCCTCTGGTAGTAAGGGTGCCAAAGCAGCACTCAGGTTAACTGAAGAACCTACCCCGCTTCTATCTGCCGTTCAGATCGGCATCACGCTTATTGGTATTCTGACAGGTGCTTTTGGCGGCGCCAGAATATCGATGTTTCTGGCTTCCCTCTTAAACACGATCCCCTTACTTAGTGGTTATAGTGAGGCCATCAGTCTTGCGCTCGTTGTAGGCACCATTACTTATTTGTCACTGATCATCGGTGAATTAGTACCCAAGAAACTGGCACTTAATAATCCTGAGAAAATTGCTACAGCTGTCGCCATACCGATGACAGCGTTTGTGCGTATCAACCGGCCACTGGTTCATCTCTTAGGACTTTCCACCAATATGGTAATGAAACTGTTAGGCGCTAAACCACCAGAAGAGCCACCGGTCACAGAAGAAGAGGTCCGGGTACTGATTGGCCAGGGGGCTCAACACGGCGTTTTTGAGAAGTCCGAACGTGAAATGGTTGAGAATGTTTTTGTGCTCGGCGATATGCGGGTAGGCGCGCTTATGACTCCCCGTACGCAAATCAAATGGCTTGATATCGAGGATAATGACCCTTATAATCTTCGCATCATCAGGAGCAATAATCATTTGTTTTTTCCGCTGGCACGTGGCAGCTTAGACGACATAATGGGTGTTGTTTATTCTAATGAGCTTTTATCTAATTATGTCCCGGGCCGCCCCTTGCAGCTTGAACAGATTGCCCGTCAGCCACTCTATATTCCTAAAAACACCCCTGCGCTTAAAGTGCTGGAAAAGTTTCGCGGAACCGGAATTAATGTAGCGCTTGTCGTCGATGAATATGGCGGTATCTCTGGTCTAATCAGCCTTTACGATATTGTTGAGCACATTGTGGGTGATATGCCTTATCTGGGTGAAGATGATGATCCGGACGTAATTGCCCGTGAAGATGGGTCATGGCTTGTCGATGGAATGCTTGCCACTGAGGAATTGAAAGAGTTACTTGACGTTGACCGTTTGCCTGGCGAAGAAAGAGGCTACTTTCAGACCCTTGGCGGTTTTATAGTTTCTTATCTCGGTCACATCCCCATTGCTGCAGAAAGCTTTGATTGGAACGATTATCATTTTGAGATTGTAGATATGGATAAAGCCCGGGTTGATAAGGTTCTTATTACCCGGATAGTCATACAAGATGACAGTAATCAATTTGAATAACGCAAAACCCTGCGAGTTACAAGCTCAGCAGGGTTTTTTGCATACTCTAGAATGTCCGCATTGATGGTATGCGTTTTTCATCAATAGTATGTGCGTAATCCTCAAGTTGGGCAGCCAGCGTACTGCTGGCGGTTATAATCTCGGCATCAGCTGAATTAGAATTCTGCATAAGGTCACTAAGTTGTTGTCTAAGAGCTTTAACTTGCAGGGAAATGGTCTGAAGCTGTTGATCCATGCAGTGTACCTCCCACTCATGTTTTTAGTAGTGTTGCCACTAAATTTTAAAATCATGTATTCAACACATACACTGACAAAACTAGCAATCATTGTCGCTCATGTGAATCAATCAGTGCGGGAAAACTAAATTCAGCATGGGAGGTGATAATGTGACAAGCAAAAAATCTGCTTTCTGGAATGGCAAAAATTTTGCGGAAGAATCACAGGCAGGTTCCCAGAGCTTAATTGCAGAAGGTCCGCGGACAAACCCCACCCAAGCAAAATATGAAGTGAGCAATGAAACCATCTCTGCCGCTGACCTCCAGCCGTCAGCCAAAACTGCCGAGAATATCACAAATAAGCATGGCTGACCTCCCGAATGATAAGCAGCAGCCCCACGCACTCCAAACATTTAATACATTAAGGAGGATGATTATATGGCTAACAAAGACAAGAAAAACAAGCAGGAAGCAAACATTGATACCGCAAAGAATACAAATAATTCTGACCAGAAAAAGAATATGCCCTGTAAGAATTCACTCCCCACATGATAGTAAACAGGTAATGAAGAAACTGAAGGTGGCTTAATCGCCACCTTCAGTTTCTTTTAGATATGTCCAACCCTCTTTTTGTTCAATTCGCTGTTCTTTGAGCAAACGTCCGATAGCTCGCTTAAAGGCAGCTTTACTGACATTAAACTTTTCCTTAATAATCTCAGGTGGTGAATTGTCACTGTACGGCATCTGGCCCCCTCTGGCGCGCAGTACCTCAAGTATCTTCTCAGCGTCAGTGTCCATGGCGCTTTCTTTAACAGGACGCATAGATACGTTAATCCGGCCATCTTCTCTAAGGTATGTAACCCGGGCTTCCAGCTCGGCGCCTACACGGGGCCGTTCAGTCATTTCATCATTATGCAGAAAGGCTATAAACCGGTCTTTAGTAAAAATAAAGGCTCCCTGGTCACTATAATTATACACCGACCCGGTAATCGTATCACCAATTTTTATGCCTTCAGCCGGTCTGGAAGCTTGTCTGAGCTCATCTTCTACTTCCATAGTAACAGCAGGCCGCCCGGATTTGTCACGATACAGCTTGACCCAGACCTTCTCACCACGCCTCGGTATTCCCCGCCTGCCGGCATGGGGCATAAATACGCCTCGTTCAGCACCAATGTTAACAAACGTGCCATCGCGGGTTGTATTAATTACTTCGACTCTGGCCACTTGCCCTTCACGCATTTGTGGCAGACGCATACTGGCTGTCAGCCGGCCTTTAGGGTCTTTATAAAGGTATACCTTGACAGTCTGCCCGATAGTTACCTCTTCAGCCTGCTGAGCCTTATGCAGCAATATATCGTCACTGGTATTGCCGGTACCAGCATCCAGAAATGCTCCCAGCTCACTTTGGCGGGCTACAGTCAAGTCAACTACATCACCGGGTTTATAGTTATGCTTACTGTTATCCATAATTACACCTAGCCTTGATAAACTACTTGTTTGGCATCGCCCCACAAACGCTCTAGCTTATAAAATTGACGATCTTCTTCAACAAAAATGTGAGCTACACAATTACCGTAGTCCAGAAGTACCCATCTTGCGTCACGATATCCTTCTCTGCGTAACAATCTAATCCCCTGTTCTCTTAGCTGTTCTTCAATATTATCAGCAATCGCTTGTACCTGGGTGATCGAGTTAGCACTGCAGACAACAAAATAATCGGTCACCGGTGAAATGCCGGTTAAATCCATAATCACGATATCGCCTGCTTTTTTGTC
>JAQSXM010000448.1 GCA_029256645.1 Sporomusa sp.
AATTCGTTGGAAATGAGCTATAATTAACAGTAGGTGGAAATTAAAAGTCGCCGTGACCCGGAAGTGCGGGAACACTCCCGAGGCACGCGCAGGTGAACCAGCACCTACACGTAACAGCTAAGCTGTCCACGACGATATTTCTATTATACAATGCCGCCCGCGTAAGCACAAGCGAGGCGCTGCGTGTAACGGAGATGCCGACAGAGGAGCAGGCTGTGCGACTTCATGCAGCAGCAGACGAAGCCTATTCCCGATACTTTTGTCAACGGAAAGGCAAGCATTCGCGTACATATTGTATTGACCGCTTTTCTGTTGAAGGCCGGAGTTGTCCCGGTCTGTTGGTATTGGGCTTTAGCATACAACGAAGCAAAGCGCATGTGTAGGGTATAAAAACCTCGCATGCGCTTTTAATTTCCCCTTATAAAACAAGCTGACGGCAGCCTAAAAGTGTGCCGCAGCCTAAGGGGGGGCTTTGTTGTGTTTAACAGTATTTTAAACCAAGCGTTTGAGCAGTACGTCCTTGACAGAGTGGATCATATCCTTGGTATAGCCGGTGTTGCTGATGCAAAATACAGGAAAGTAGTGAAGGAGGCCGATTCTGTACTATCACAGCTTATGGAAATTGCCCGCGAACTGGAAGCAGAGCGTCCGGAATTGCCTCGTCTGGTTAGGGAGTATGAGTCTGCCACTACCGTTGAATCCGGCCTGGTGGCTGAAATTCTTTATCGGGAAGGTATTCGGGATAGCTGTAGCATACGTCAAGAATTTGCCGCTTTTATGCAGAAGCAAATTTAAGGTTAAGTACATCGGGCTCTTTGATACCGGGAGGATAAAAATATCAACCCTTTTCTATGAGTGCGGGGTTGATATTTTAGTTGTTTTATAGCCGTTAAGGGGGATATCGATTACGCAGGGTGAGGTCCCTGGAAAGGCTGTATGGAGGTCGGTAACGTGGTTCTTGTACATAACAGATACTGCTCTGACAGGGGCAGCCAGTATCCTGCCGTAATTTGGGCAAAAACAAATACCGCCTATTTGGTGGCACCGCATCCTCGCCATACGCCAGGCGGCGTTGCTCAAAGCTGGTGGCTGCGGCATACGATACACTTGTCGGATTAGAGGACGAGGACGGGAGACTTGCCTTTTTGATGAGGAAGGGAAATGGTTTGTTGAGGCGAAATAAAAAAGAGTAGCGTGGTTTTAATAAAGAAGGATCATGATGAGTAAATTTTACGAGAAAATAAACTGTATCAAATGCCAGCATTATTATATTACCTGGGATAAAGACCTCCCCTACGGTTGTAAAGCAATGGGATTTAAGACCCATGTAACTCCTTCTATTGTTGTCATCGAATCCTCTGGCCAGGCATGTTTGGCATTTACGGCTAAACAAAAAGATGGTAACTAATGTACTTAGCAAAGCAGCCTGGTCAGGTGAATATATCTGTGCTGCCGCTTATTCTTTGGAGTGAGCGGCTTATTTATTTTGCGGGAAAATAGTAGGGAGAAAGCAATATGCGAGCAGTGATGAACGACGACAGTCGGATAGCGATACTATGACATTGCGAAATGTTTATTTGCCAATTAACCAATCAGCTTCAAGCCAACAGCAGAACCAAGCACAATGGCAATAGAAATAATTCTTGCTACATTTCGAGGTTCACCATACACCAGCATCCCCAGTATTGCGCCTCCTGATGCCCCAATCCCTGTCCACACCGCATAGGCTGTTCCCATCGGCAATGTCCTCATAGCAAGTGCTAAAAATAGAAAGCTCAAACCAAAGCCGGTGAACAGCAGGGCAAACGCCTTCCAGTTGCGGTCTTTGTGTAATTTGTTAATCATTGCAACACCAATCATCTCAAAAAAACCTGCCATCACTAGGAATAGCCAATCCATATTATAGCACCTCCTTCTTTTCTTGATTGCTTAGCATCTTAAGACTAATAACGCCGCTCAACAGGAGTACAATCAAGGCCAGTTTCGCCGGATTGACAGGCGCACCGAACAATATAATCTCTGCCAATACGGTTCCTGCTGTTCCAAGTCCAACGAAAACAGCATATACCGTTCCGACGGCAATATCACGCCCAGCCATAATCATCAGGTAAAAACTAATGATTATAGCAATTAATGTCCCTCCCCATTCCAAGACACCATCCGCGTGCTTCAGCCCGATTACCCAGCCCACTTCAAAAAAAGCGGCAATAATAACTGATAGCCAAGTCTTGTTCACAGTCTTATCTCCTTTTTCTTTAGTATTAACGAAATACAGACAAAAAAGAAAAGCCCGGTAAAATAAACTGCGATATCGCAGCTATTCTCCCGGGCTTTTATCCCTCCGTGGTACAGTCCGTAGACTGTCGTTTTCTCTCGGACCAGACCAGCGAACTGCGGAACCCTAGAAAACAATTTATTACATTGAACACTATTATACACAATCGGTCTGAGTTGTCAAGATTCTTCATAGAAACAAGGAAATAATCATAAAGCAAGGAATCATAACACTCATCATAATTGTTATTTTCAGCCAAATAACTTGGATTGGGAATTAAAATCCATCTATATACCGTTAAATATATATCAACTACTGTTAAAGTTGACAAAAGGGGTAACTTGCGATATGCTTTTATTGATAATTGAAA